>JAYUVR010000113.1:0-18375 GCA_043753955.1 Archangium sp.
CGCGACCTCCGACTGATGCACTTTGAGGTGGCTCAGGCAGAACGGCTGACGGTGATTTCGCCTGGAAAGAAAACGGTCGTGGTTCGAGAAGGCGAGAAGTGGAAGTTGGCTGAACCTAAAACAGCAGCAGATTTTGATTCTGCGCAAGTCAATACTCAGTTGCTTCGTTTGGCGTCAGTTCGCGGTTTGAAAAAGGCTCAAGATGTCACGGAGCTTCAAGCGGGTATCAATAAGCCATCAGTTCAAATCGAAGTGTCGTTGAAAGGGGGCGGCGTACAGCGGTTGCGCTTCGGCGGCGCTGGGAAGAACGCAAATGAGGCTTTTGCGAAAGGTGATGACGGGCGCGTGTATGTCGTTGCGTCGCACGACAAAGCCTCGTTTGAGACGGGGGCAGAATTGTTCAAACGCCCTCCCCCGCCGCCAGACATGAATGGGGTTCAGGGGCTTGATCAACTGCCGCCTGAAATCCGCAAGCAGATAGAGGCTCAGCTTCGCCAGCAGCAACATTGAAGATTTCGCACAAGGCGGTGAGTGCTTTCTAAATTTTGTCATTTTATCTAGTACGTGATAAATATCATGCACAGGACAAATTTCACGTGCCAGATAATAAAAAAATAAGTCATATTAGCGACTTAAAATCAAATCTTCGTATGGCCTCCTGGCTTGAGGACGGCGAAATACCGATGGTTTGGCGCAATCCGCAAGGGACCCGATTCGTTTTTGTCGGCGGAGAAGGGGGCGACATTCCCCTTCATGGAACTGACCGACATGTAACGGGCCTCTTATCTGAGGCACTTCTCGAGGCAGCAATTGTAGGGCGGCGGACAAACGCGCTCCCCGTGGCGGTCGTCATTCTCAAACGAATCTCTCCTCTCAACCGCGAACGCGTAGAGCGCTTTATGAATCGCGTAGCGGCAAATCAAGCCTGGGTTCTCGCCGATATCGAGGGGCGGTTTTTGCCGCACATTCCTGGCGACAATACGCTGAAGCCAGTCAACCTGGGTTCGACACCTCAACAACACCCAAAACTGACACGTCACAATCTCTTCACTGACCTCAATCAGTGGCTCAGCAAAGTTCTCATCGCAGCACAACTGCCACCTGGGCTTGTCAATGCTCCGCGGCAATCGATTCGAAACGCATCGATACTCGCAGAAGTGGCCGGCGTATCGGTGCCAGGCGCTGCCCGCTTCGTCAGGGCGCTCAAAGCTGAAGGAGCACTCGACACCACACACGGTGAAATTCGAATTTCAAACCCTGAACACTACCTGCAGGAATGGAAAGACAGTCTCGCCAGCGCTCGTCTCCACCCGTATCGCCAAGACGTCAGCGCTCAATTTGTACAGGGCCCCGCTACGCGTGAACTCACCCGCTCAATTCTTAAACAAGAGGCAATGCGAACGCCGCAAAAGAGCGACCGCCCTCATTTTTGGATGCTCGGAGGGCTCTTCACCGCTTGCGACGCCCTCGGGCTCGGTTTCGTCGAGGGAGCACCTGCAACACTCATCGTTTCGAGTCTTGACAGTGAGTCACTTCAAGCTCGGGGCATTGTTCTCGAAGAGAAGGCTGGGAAAGGCTCCCTTTTACTTCGAGTGCCGACCTATCCAGAATCTGTGCGCCGCGGTTCTGTCTTCTCGTCAGGCATTAGAGTCACCGATGTATTGCAATGTTGGCTTGATGCAAGCCTGCACAAGCTGAGAGGCGAGGAACAGGCTTCCTTCATTTGGGGTCGAGCTTTAGGTCCCGCATTTAAGGCTTTCCGATGAATGAGCTCTCAGCTCACGAGCGCCGCCTGCTTGGTGCCTTTGCACTATTTGTAAACTCGCACTTGGTCAAATCCTCCAGCGTACCTCGATTTAACGCCCTTTTGGATGCTGGCCATCAATCGACAATCAATCGACCAGCTCGCTGTTTTCGCAAGCACCCAGGTGGTTTGTGCGACTACCGCAGGGTGGAGGCCGCACACCCGCGGGCCTGGTGGGGTTCTCTCGGCAGGCTTTGAGGTCCTACGCTTTATGGCTTGCGAATCATTCTCTTGATTGTGCTCTCGTCTCTGTTCGGCGGCTGCGGCCCATCATTGGAAGAACCAGTCGAAGGCGAGGTGGTCCAGAGCCCGCCGCCGAGCGAGCTGGCGACGCCCAGTGTCTATGGCATTTGGGTCTATGGGCCAGGCGAGTGGATTGACGACAAAACCCGTGTGGATGCGTTCATTTCGTTGCTCCTTCGAAACGGAATCAACGAAGTTTACTTGTCGACCAACTTCGCCTTGCTTGAAAACCCTGCTCTCCCCGCATTCTTGCTTCGCATGAGCAACAACGGTTTTTCAACTGAAGCGCTCATCGGGAAGACCATTTGGGCACAGGCCGCCGGCCGCCCAGACATGCTCTCGCAAATCGACCGCATCAAAAGTTACAACGCTTCGCGACCCTACGTCGAACGGTTCAAAGCAATACATCTCGATGTCGAACCGTGGATAGGCACAGGCACCAACACTTCATGGGTCACTCCGCTGACAAACAGCTACATAATCGCCCGCGAACGTCTGGCGGGCAGTGGCATGCGATTGAGCGTTGATTTTTCAGGCAGCAAAGGCGCAAATCTCGGCTTGTCTCAACGACAAGCCATCGCCGGCGCGGCAGACCAAGTGGTGCTCATGCTCTACGAAGCGACACAGCTTGAGGTGCTATCTCGGGCGACTCGTTTTATGAGTGGGTTGCATTCCCCCTCGAAAGTGGTGATGGCGGTTCGCTCGGAAGATTTTGCCGAACCCTTCGCCATCATCGAAACAATGCACGGCTCAATGATCGCAGCGAATTGCTACCAAGGCAGGGCCATCTACCACTACGACACCGTGCGGGCGCCCTGAGCAGAGAGGCTAACTCAGCAGCCGCCTGCCGGTGAGCGTGCCAAAAAAAGCAACGTTCAACCCATATATCCACCGCTCTTCAGTCGTCAGTTGATTCCACCGACCGCTCAATTCATGAGCCCCATTAGCGACAGAAAGGGTTCCGGCCAGCCCAGCGGCGCGATTGGCCATGGTTGAAATACGGGGGAGCTGCGCCATTTTGGTCAAAACAACCAAAGAGGAAGACCAGGCCGTAACGGGTGCAAGGTACTCGTGAGCTTCGGGTGTTTGGCCGTGAGCGAACTTGTCAACAATGGGGCTCGCCGCACCAGCCATCGTTCCGGTGGCTAATAAGAATTGAGCCCCTCTTGCCAAGAGACTCTGCCCTAAGACACCTTTGCCAATAACAATACCAGCCACGATTGCGGCAGCCGTCAGCCCCTTTTCGATGCCTGTCTTTAATTCTGTATTGTGACTGTCAATCATTTCCAGCTGGGGGTTCCCACTTGAGGCTGCTGAAGATTGGCCGTCTTGAACAAGGAAAATTTTGCCTGGTGGTAACAGGTGTTCCGATTTCCACTGCACCAAGTCGTTGTAGTGACGGCCATGCTCATCGATGAGGGCGACCTTGTCGTTCTTATCGGTGACTTGAAAGAGCGCATGAAAGGTGGGTTCACCAAATGGGTTGACATGCATCGTGGGGAGCGGGAGCACCCGCGCATCAACCCCCCCATGCTTGGTGATGGCGGCGGCGACGTTATCGACAGCCTCGACGTCGCCAAAAAAATCGAAATGGCCCTCTTTAAGTGCTGCTTCATCTTCAGCGTTCAATTGCCCCGGCGTCAGCTCTCGAGGTAGGCGAGAAGCACCGGACTGAATGGCCGAACCAATCATGTTGCGCAGAGGTACTTCATCGTAGGTCTGCGATTGATTGTGCTGCTGAATAAATAACGAGAAGAACGGGGCGAGAATCTTCTTTCCGTGTACAGAGTAGAAAGACAACCCTTTGTTTTTTTGAACTTCAACAGAACCACTCACGTCGATGGTCGCCCGCATGGTGCCAGGGCGTTGATTTGGGCCGATATCAGAGGCATCAACCGAAAGAAGGGTGTCGCCCGGGGACACTGTGAGGCTTCCTTGGCCTGAGGTGGCTTTGCCCTCATCATCGATAGCGATGTAACGAGAAGAACCGTTTGAGTTCGTTATTTTAATCACCACGTCGAGTGGCGGCGCAAAACCGTCTCTGGCAACGGTGAGGGGATCGCGAGCAACCCTCCCCTTCTTGAGGACGACCAATTCGAGTTTCGCCCCTGGTTCAGACGCTCGCTCTGAGGTGAGCACGCTTTCGTAGGCGGCGATGCGCTCCGGCGACAGGTCTGCCTGTTTTGAGCCTCCCGGAGCCAGAAGGGTTTCAAGTTGACTGAGGGCCGACTTCTGCTCATCGTAAAAGAAGGCGCGGACGGCCTTTTCCTGTTCGGCAAAACCTTCATCGCCGAGGACCAAAGGCAATTCCCGCGAGAGCGCATCGAACAACTTCAGCTCGGGGCCCACGGGCAACTGAAAGGTTCGAGTATCAGCAGGTAAGTAGCGAGCAAAGGTCTCTTGTCGTCTCTCAACGAGTGCCTGGAATTGTGTTCCTTTTTGCTGCTGTTCAGGGCTGAGTTGCTGCTGACCCGCCAACAGCGCGAAATTTTTCACTTGTGGCAACAAGCCCTGAGCGACCGGCGGGACCACGACCTTACTTTGGGGTTCCCCGTTCGATACCACCGGTTTGCGTGGGGGAACTGGCATTACTTTGGTTTTCACACGCATTTCTCTACCAATTACTGATGGAATGACGCAATTCACAAGGGCCTCACTGCCGAATATCGAGATCTCAAGGGTTTGGAAAGTCAGCCCTTTTTGGTATTCGCAGTCAATCGACGATAGAGCTCGTAATTGCCCTCGTAGCGAACCACTTTGCCCTCGCCTTCAAATACCAACAAAGCCGTAGCGACCTTGTCCAAAAAGTATCTGTCGTGAGTGACAAGAAGCACTGCGCCTGCGAATTCCATCAACAACCGTTCGAGCACGTTCAGGGTGACCAAATCGAGGTCATTGGTGGGCTCATCGAGCACCAGCACATTGGCTCCCTCGAGAAAAAGTCGGGCCAGCAACAGGCGGTTGCGCTCACCACCCGAGAGCCCTTTGACTTTCATGCGCTGCATCGGCACGGGGAAAAGCAAGTCATCTAAATATTCAGCGAGCCGAATTTTCTTATCTCCGAGCGTGACCCAATCATCGTCCCACGCGGCTTCAAAGACAGTCTTTTCGTCATCGAGGGCCGTTCGCAGTTGGTCGTAATGCACCACCCGAGTTTTTGGCCCCAAACGCACTTCGCCAGAATCGGGCTTCAATTCGCCGAGCAAAGTGCGCACCAGCGTCGTTTTCCCCGCCCCATTTTTGCCCACCAAACCCAGCCGTTCCCCCGGCTGCAGAATGATGTTCACATCGTCGAGCACCTTGAGCCCGCCAAATGATTTACACACATGTTTTGCGTCAATGACTGTCTGAGACAATCGCGGCGCAGCTGCAATTTGGAGTTCAGGAACTTTGGGCCGTTGAAAGCCTTTCTCATTCAATAATTTACGCGCCCGATCGATGCGAACCTTTGACTTGGTACGACGAGCCTTGGGGCCTCGGCGCAACCAAGCCACTTCTTGCGCTATCCACCGTTGGCGTTTGTGTTCGCCCGTCTTTTGATCTTCAAGTTTGACAAACTTTTGTTCAAGGTAGGCTTCGTAATTGCCCGCATAGCTCACCAAACCTCCCGGTTGCTGTGCAGACACGTGGGGCTCGACCTCGATGATTCGGTCGACCAAACCATCTAAAAAATATCGGTCATGCGTCACCAATAAGAGCGCCGACTCGCGTGAATCGAGCTCATCTTCGAGCCATTCGACCGTTTCTGCATCGAGATGGTTGGTGGGTTCGTCGAACATCAACAAGTCAGCATGAGTCAAGAGCGCACGAGCGATGGCCACTCTCTTCTTTTGTCCCCCTGAAAGTTGCTCAATGGGTTGATCCCAAGTGGCTGGGTCGACCCCTAAGCGGTCGAGCAATTTGCGCGATTCATGGGCCGTGTCCCAGCCCCCCAAGTGGTCGATGGTTTCGCTCAAGACGGAAAGACGCTCTAACGCCCGCTCGTCATACGTGGTGGCCAACGATTCTGAGAGCCGAGCATGCTCATCAAGGGCATCTCTCAAAGGCTGTTGGGCCACGGTGAGTTCGCTCGAAGCGGTGGCTCCGACTGAAAATTCGGGCTCTTGCGCTAAATGACTCACGCGCATACCCCGCTGCACTTGCATGGTACCGGTGTCTGGCTTTACCGCGCCGGTGAGTACTTTCATCAGCGTCGACTTGCCGCAGCCGTTGACGCCGACGAGGCCGACCCGCTCGCCCTCTTCAATCACCAATTCGAGATTTGAAAAGAGAGTTCGACTTCCGAACGACAAGGTCAGGTCAAAGGCACGAAGCAACGTCACAAAGGCGGCTGTACCTCAATCGGCCGAAGATACTTGCTCTTTTTTAAGCCCTCTTGGCCGCGCTGTAGCCAAGGGCGCTACAGTGAAATCAATGAAAGGCCCCAATCTCATCGCCCTGGCCATTCCGCTCTTCTTTGCGGCCATCGGCTTTGAATTGGCATTCGCTCGGGCCAAGGGCCGCTCAGTCTACCGCTTAGGAGACGCCGTCGCCGACATGGGCTGCGGTATCGGTCAGCAATTGGTGAGTTTCTTTCTCTCGACTGGAATCATTACGTCCAGTTATCAATTTCTATCTCATTACAAACTGTGGACCATTCCTACCTGGTGGCTCCCGTGGCTGGTCGCCCTCTTCGGAGTCGAATTGGCCTACTACTGGTGGCATCGGCTTTCCCACGAAGTCAATCTGCTGTGGGCCGCGCACGTAGTGCACCACCAAAGTGAAGACTACAACTTGGCCGTTGCGCTCAGACAGTCAGTCACCACCTGGCTCACCAGCCTGCCTTTCTATTTGCCCTTGGCTTTGCTCGGAGTGCCGTTGCTTCACTTCGGCGTCATCCTCGGCCTGTCAACCCTGTACCAATTTTGGATACACACTGAATTGGTGCCCTCACTCGGTGCGCTGGAAAAAGTACTAAACACTCCGTCGCTACACCGCGTGCATCACGCCATCAACCCTGGCTACCTCGACAAAAATCACGCGGCGACTTTTTCATTCTACGACCGTCTCTTCGGTACCTGGCAGGCTGAAACCCAACCCTGCATCTACGGCACCACTCGGCCTTTCAATTCATACAACCCACTGTGGGCTCAAGTTGAAACCTACGCCGAGCTCTTTCGTCTGGCACGACGGGCACCTAACGCCAAAGAAGCCTTGAAGCTGCTCTGGGCCTCACCAGCGTGGTCTCCATCGTGGATAGGCCCGATACCCAAACGAGACTTTGCTCAGAAATATGACCCCAAAGGTTCAGCGGTGGTGGCGCGTTATGTACTGGTCAATTGGGTTCTTTTGATTGCCGCCGTTTTCAGTTTCTTAATGTGGGGCGCCGCACTCTCGTTCTCATCTCAAAGCGCCCTCTTGGCGGTGATGGTGCTGAGTATGGTGACGCTCCCGGCCCTGATTGAAGCCAGACCTTGGGCCAAACCACTCGAACTCGCCCGCCTGCTCTCTTTGCCTATTGCAGCAGTCTTCTTGCTGAGTTGAAGGTCGTTTCACCCTTCATCCTTGGAAAGGGGCGAACATGGCCTTACAAGAGCGCCCATGCGTATTTCGCTCTTTGCTGCATTCACTGCTCTCACCTTTTTTTCCGGCTGCGAAAAGAAGCAGACGGCTCCCTCAGTTCCTACCGAGGCCGCGGTCAAACCCGCGCTCAAGCCTCAAGCCGAAACGAAGGACACCATTCTTCTAGGTGAAGTGGGCTCACTGACTGGCAGTGAAGCCGCCTTCGGTATTTCGACCCGCAACGGCATCGAGCTGGCTCTCGAAGAAGCAAACGCCGCGGGGGGCGTCAAAGGCAAAAAACTCGCCGTGCGCGTGTACGACGACCAAAGCAAGCCTGAAGAAGCGGCTTCGGCCACCACTCGCCTCATCACCCAAGACAAGGTCGTCGCCATTTTGGGCGAAGTCGCCTCATCGAATTCCCTCGCGATGGCCCCCAAAGCCCAAGAGGCGAAGATACCGATGGTTTCACCTTCGTCGACCAACCCCAAAGTCACCGAAGTGGGCGACTACATTTTTCGAGTGTGTTTCATCGACCCCTTTCAAGGTTTCGTGATGGCTCGCTATGCACACGACACGCTCAAGTTTTCGAAAGTCGCCATTCTCACCGACAAGAAGAGTGCGTACTCAGAAGGGCTGACCGACGTCTTTCAAAAGAAGTTCACTGAAATGGGCGGGCGCATTATTGGCATTGAGGCGTATTCAAAAGGCGACACCGATTTTCGCGCTCAATTAACCAACATCAAGAAGCTCAAGCCTGAAGGCATTTACGTGCCGGGGTATTACCAAGACGTAGCGCTCATCGCAGAACAAGCAAAAGAATTGGGCATCAAAACAACCATGATGGGTGGTGATGGGTGGGACAGCGAAAAGCTGTTTGAACTGGGAGGCTCGGCTGTCGATGGCAGCTATGTCTCAAATCACTATTCAGCAGATGACCCGTCGCCGCGGGTGCAGGAATTCATCAAGAAGTACCAGGCCAAATTTAAGACTATCCCCGATTCTCTGGCCGCCCTTGGCTACGACTCAGCGCGCGTGGTCATCGAAGCGTTAAAGCAAGCGACCGATTCAAGTGGCCCGGCGCTGCGCGACGCCATCGCTCAAACAAAAGATTTCCCCGGAGTCGCAGGCACCATCACCCTCGACGAAAAGCGAAACCCAGTAAAACCCGCGGTGATTCTCAAAGTCGAAGGCGGCAAATTCAAATACGTCGACACCGTTTCGCCCTGATTTAAAGAGAAAGCACCATCGTGTACGAGTTCATTCAACACCTCATCAACGGGCTTGCGGCAGGCACCATCTACGCCCTGGTCGCGTTGGGTTACACCATGGTGTACGGCGTCTTAAAGCTCATCAATTTCGCGCACGGCGATGTGATGATGGTGGGCGTCTACGTCGGGTACGCGGTGGCTTTTTTGTTAGGCCGAGAACACTTAGGCAGCCTCTGGGGCGCTCTCTTGGTGTTTGCCATTTCTTTAAGTGCCTGCGCGGCGTTCGGCTTTTTCATCGAGCGCTTCGCGTACCGCCCTTTGCGTGACAAACCACGCCTGACGTCGCTCATCACCGCCATCGGCATCAGCTTTGCGTTGTCATACGGCTTTCAACTCGATTTCGCATTTTCAATGGGCGGCCAGAACATCACCGTGTTGCCTGGCGCCGCTTCGCGACGATTCCCTGCCATCATCGCTCCTTCAGAATGGCTGATACTCGGTGACCACGACGTCATCATTTGGAACTGGCAAGTCATTTCACTGCTCATCGCCATCAGCCTGATGGGTGGGCTGCAATATCTGGTGTTTCGTACCCGCTTTGGCAAAGCGATGCGCGCCGTCTCTCACGACCATCGCGTGGCTGGCCTCTTGGGGATACCTGTCGATACCATCATCGCTGGCACCTTTATGCTGGGCAGTGCGCTCGCAGCGGGGGCCGGCATTCTCTATGCAATCAAAGACAAATCAATTCAGCCATTGATGGGTGTGATGGTCGGGCTCAAAGCATTTGTCGCGGCAGTCATCGGCGGCATTGGGAATTTGCCCGGAGCGGTCGTCGGGGCCTTGCTCTTGGGTTTGTGTGAAGAATTCATCGTGGGGTATACGGCCTCGAGTTGGCGCGATGCGGTTGCGTTCGGGTTTTTGATTGTGGTTTTACTCTTTCGGCCAGAAGGCCTTTTCGGCCGGGTTCAAGCTGAAAAAGTGTGAAGAAAAGCTGATTTCTCAATGACAAAAATTACTACCTCTCTGCTCTTTTTTTTCCTTCTTTCCTGCGGTTCTCCTGAGCTCACGCCGACCACGTCTACAGAAGACTGCGCCAATGCGCTCGACGACAACGCAGACGGGAAAATCGATTGCGGCGACCCCCTGTGTGCCATGCATACCGCGTGTAGAGCGTCTGAGCTTTGTGACAATGCCGTCGACGATGATGCGAATGGCAAGATTGACTGCGAAGACAGTGTCTGTGATGCACGAGAATGCGGCCCGGGTTGCACTTGTATCGATGGCGCCAAAAATACGCTTGGTGCCTCGTCATGGGACTTAAGCGCTTGGTCGACATGCTCAACTGAGTGTGGGTCAGGTACGCAGTCGCGCACCATCGCCTGCGTCGACCACGAAGGAATGATGGTCAGCGAGACCCTATGTCCTACCCCCAAACCGCCCACCTCAAAGACTTGCAATGGAGCGACCAATTGTCAGCCATGCACCCTGCCCTGGGGCGGTTCTTTGGCGCATGGAACTTCGGTGCCTGCCTACCTCGACTCGCTCCCGGACAGGGCCTGTGTGGAAGAAACGCGCGTCTGTGTCGATGGCACGCTCAGCGGCACCTACACTTTTTCTCACTGCGAGCCGGGCTGCGAATTGCCCTGGGGAGACGCTATTCCTTCGGGTTCTAGTCGAAGTGCGTACTCCACCCATGGAGCCAGTCGTACGCTTTCGTGTGCACAACAGCGGGAACTCAGAACCTGCACTGAGGGCGTTCTGAGTGGCTCGTTTCAGAATGAAAACTGTCTCAATTACCCTTGCTCGTACCAGGGAACTTCGTTCATGAATGAGGCGGTTGGTTTTCTTTCCGCCGTCTACAAAATCAACCCGCCCAGTTATGTCTGTTATGGCAACGGGTCTAATTTTGTGAGTTCAACGCTCCATTCTGGGCCTACCGCGCCTGCGTGCGAGCGGTCTGGGTACTGGTTTGACCACGGCACGTGTGGTTTCTATCTGAATCAAGGTTTTCTTTGCACCGGTGGCAATTGGGTGGTCTCACCCGGCATTTGCCCGCAAAAGCCGTAGTACAAAATTACGTTTAGAGTGCTTCGTCAGGGCCCATCATCGCCCGACGAATGATGGTGCGAATACTCAGGGTGAGGGCGATAAGCCCCACCACAAAGCCAAACACCGCATTGGCCCGAGGGGGTTCTTTGCCTTGTTCAAGCACCACCGCGTTTTCGACAGTGAGCACGGTCAATGCGGAACGCGAGGCCAAGCTTTGAAGCGGTTCGACATACCCAGTCAGCACGGCCGGCGCGAGCACTGCATCCCACGCGGCTTCATTGGCTTCGAGGTAGGCAGGCACTTCTTCTGGCTCAAGGCGATCGACCATGTCCATCAGCGAAAGCAATGCTTTGTCTGAGGTGGCGAGCACCGCCCGCGGAGGTGAATCAGGTTGAAGGCCCACAAAGAGGGGAATGAAGAGCTCTAAATACCGTGCACCTATCGCTCCACCATCTCGCGTTGAAGCCCAGCCTTTCCATCGGCGGGAAGCGGCTTCTTTGAGGTTGAGCCGGCACCCCGAAAGGCTCACCCATCGGGCGCCCGAGGGTTCTGCCATCCACTCTGAGCAGTCGCGTTCTTGGGGTGCTAAACGAGCCGCTTCTCGCAAGTCGGCCACGCTGACGAAAAGCGCAAAAAAGCCAAACGCCAGGAGCAACAGCATGGCTGGTGCGCCCCCCCAGCCATTTTCGCCTCCCAACAGATGTGCGACCTTCATGCCCTTATCTTTCGAGCGGCCAATAAACGCGCAACAGCGTACGTGCCGGACAGTTCTTGTACGTCAAAACGTATGAATTGTTTTCGCGAGAAAGAGGATAAGGCTGTTCCTTGCCGGTCATCAAATTTGTCACTGCCGCAAATGGTATTGATTTGATGGGGCCCATGTCGATTTTAAGACGAGCGATTGACGCGCGGGACCGGTTGAGCAAGTCGGCCGATGAATACGCCTGCCGTTGGTGCCCTTCTTGCGCGTCGCCGAGGTTCGAGAACAACCCCCCTTCGAGCCGCCAGGTCGAAGTGCAGTCTTTCGGCAGGTGAAGCCGAGCAGGGCATTTGGCATCTTTGCGAGGTGCGCCATCGACCACGATTTCTCGCGCGAAGGAACCCGGGGCGCCTTCTAAGACTTCCCAATATTCGTTGAGCCAGGCCCGAGGGTGGGCCACCAGTTTTCGTTGCGTCAAGAGGTCGACGCGACCGACCTGCGCGTGCGATTCAACGAGCTGAACCTGCATCTCGTTGAGCGCCAATACCGCTTCAAATTCAGCTTCGTTCAGTGGAGCAGCTTCGAGCAGCCACTGTTTCCCTTCGCGCTTAGCGCTGACCAAATGTCTCAGGGCGCTCAGCCGGTCAGCCTGCGTAGGCGACCACGCCTGCGCGCTCACAGTGACGTGCTGTTCATCGATTTTGATGAAGTTCACCGAAGGCCAGAGTTTGGGCGCCTCATCGTACTCGCCGCTCGACCACCCTTGCGTCAACCCCGAGCTGCCTGCGCTGGTGATGAGCAGGTCTCCATCGCCATCGAGGCCTTTGAGCAAGCGCACCGTGGCGTTGTGTTTGTGGCCGTGCAGTACGACGACGGCGCGGCCGAGCGTCTGCAGAGTGGTCAGGGCGGAACCTGCTCCCAGCGCAGTCATGGTGAGCTCTTCGCGATCTCCACTGCTCACCAACCACGGCAATAACCGGCCCACCAAGAGACGTTGGAGCAGGGGGCGACCCTCAGTGTCGATGGCAGAGAGGTCGGTCACTGGCGTAGGAATGAGATGATGGTGGAGCAAAAACAACAACGGCTTTTCCGTGTTACCCCAGGTCAATTCTCGGCCCATCGAAATTAAATCTTCCTGCCGAAGCACCCCGCCTGCCGAAGCCATGCCCGCTGGCAAAAAGGTCGAATCGTACGAAACGATGTCGCAGGGGAAATCAGGCAGTTCGATTCGCTGGGCCAAGAACGGAGCGGTCAAGCCCATCACGTGTACGTCAGCGCGATGGGCCAATCGCGCCTTGAGGGTCTTAAAAAGATGGTCGCGATACGGAGCGAAAACGCCTTCAGCACGTCGATCATGGTTGCCTGGCAAGATGATGGTGGGCTTAGGCCCACCAAGCGTTATTTCCAGGTCCGTGTGGAGCTTTAAAAAGCCATCGATGAGCCCTGCATCAGGGTCATTGGTGTCAAAGACGTCTCCCGTGAAGATGATGAGGTCGACCTGTTGCCCTTTGAAGGCCCCTAACAGCCCTTGGTACAATCGAGGCTGCGCTTTCGGGTCAGCACCAAAGTGAAGGTCAGAAAGATGGGCGATGTGGCGCATGGCGGCCCCGCACCCTACACCCGCCAGGCGACACGTCGCGTTTTCGAGTCGGCGCACCATCGCTCAAACTTGAAATCGGTTTCAAAAACGAGCGTTCAATCTTTCAAAAATGAAAAAGTATGTGTGTTGATGAACTTCATATTCTGAGTCTCAAATGCTTCTAAAGGTGAGCGTTTCTTCGGTTATGAATAATTCCAGCCGAATTCTCCTGGCCGGCATGTGACTTGCTCACGCGACTGAACGACTCACTTCGACGAGGCACGAAGCCTCAAGTGAGGGCCACAGCACCGTCGTCACTTGAGGAGCATCACCCATGAGAAGCAGTCGAATAGGCCTTGGTATATTGCTGGTTGCACTGACGGCCAAATTGGCACTCGCCCAATCAGAAAATTTCAGCGTCGGTGAATTCAGTCACCGCGAGGTTGACTATAAAAGCACCATTGATGGCTTTGAAATCGTGCGCGTCAACCCCCTCGTCTTTGATTCGTCGCAGTCGTTTGAATACGGCACGGCAAAACAGACAGGCTGGGAATGGGACTTTGAGACCAGGGCTTCGCCTGCTTACAGTATTCTGCCCGGCATCAACATCATGAGTTTGGGCCGTACCATGCCACTGAACTATGGCTCTGCTGCCTCAGGCAGTGACGAATTCAATGCACAGCGAGGCCATTTCTTTAGGTATTCCTACTTAAACGGCGGGTTCCAACAGTCCGAATTGGTCGACTTACAGACAGACACGCGACTGACATTCAAAGAAGTGATGATTGCGCAAGACTCGTACCGTTCGATGCTTTTACAATCGAAGACACTGCGCGACGGCACCACGTTTAACTATGAATACAGCACCACCAATTGGAGCGAAGGGCTCATCTGCCCCAATATCACCATTCGCCACGTGCCCAGCAACGCCACCCTGGTGGTGAAACGCTCGACGCCTTGGCAAATGGGCATCGACCCCAATTTTGCACTCGACCATTGTCTGCCTACCGAAGTGACGCTGCCTAATGGCGTTAGCAAAATCTTCTACAACTGGACGGCGTACCCCATCACCGCGACTCGTCTTTTCCCTTTGCTCTCTTCAGTGCAATACCCAGACGGCAGCCTCAAAACATACAATTACCAACCCCTGACGGAATTGGTGAATGGCTTTACCGTGATGCGCCCGGGTCTGACCTTCGTCACCGACGAAGAAGGCAAACGCGTGGTGACGTATGAGTGGCAAAACAACAAAGTCGTCTCTTCGTATTACGGCAATTCTTCTGCCCCCAAAAACAAAGTCTCAGTGGTAGAAAATGCCGACGGCAGCCGCGTCGTCACTGATGCAGCAGGTATTTCGCGCACCGTCAAAATGGCTGCTTGGGAAAAACAAGTCGGCCCTGCCAGCGTTAAGCCCGTCAAATTCAAACGCTTCGCCGGCATGTCCAGCCCGTGCCAGTGGTGTGAAGTCGACTTCAAAGACATCAAATACAACATTACTGGCCTGGTGACACAGACGACGGACCAACGCGGAATTGTCA
Organism: Archangium sp.; assembly: GCA_043753955.1. GTDB lineage: Bacteria > Myxococcota > Myxococcia > Myxococcales > Myxococcaceae > Archangium_A. The sequence goes on from JAYUVR010000113.1 coordinate 14,666, forward strand.
CTCAAATCAACCGCAATGAGTCGACAGACACACTGCAACGAGAAGTCAGTCGAGTCGTCGGTGCAGGCACGGCAGAAGCCAAAACCACCACCACGCAATATGACGGTCGTTTCAATTTGCCTACCAAACAAGTCGTAAGTGATGGGTCTGGCTCCTACACCACCGAGACTTCATATGACGCAGTGGGCAGGCCCATTCGCATCGCCTATTCGCAGTCTGCGAAGCTGCTCAATGCGGCTCCGGTCTCTGTGACTCGCGTCACCAATATGAGTTACACCCTTCACCCCAACGGCCAAGTGAAGACGATGGTTGTTGATGGCCCTCGCTCTGATGTCAATGACATGGTGGTGTCTACCTTTGACACCTCGAGCGTGTTGACTTCCCTGAATGATGCGACCGGCATCACCACCTTCAGCCTTCATGACTGGAATGGCCGCCCTCAGCGCATCACTTACCCCAATGGCACCACGACTACCTTCGCGTATGACTGGGCCGGGCGTGTGCTTTCCAGCACCACCGCGGGCGTCACCACTACCAATACCTATTACAAAAATGGTTTCTTAAAGACGTCCACCACTCCGGGCACGTCTGAGAACACGACGTACACTTATGATGACGCCAACCGACTGACGCGTACCACTGACGCCGTCGGAAATCGGGTCGACTATTCTTATGATGCTTTAGGGCGTCCCACGGCGGTGAAAGCGTATGAACCCAACGGAGCTCTCTCTACCAGTCAGTTGTCCGCATATGACAATGGTGGGCGCACCATTGCGCGAACTTCTGGCTCCATTTCCGGCGTTCACCTCACCAAGTTGAATGAGAATTTCGACGTCATTCAATCGACAGACCCGCTTCTCAAGGCGACCTCTCTCACCAGAGATGCACTGGGCCGAGTGAAGTCTTCTGTCTTCGCAGGCCTCAATTCTTCTGCCACCTTTGACGTCGCTGACAACCTCAATGCCAGCAGCTATTTCGCTTCAGGCAGCATCAATCGCAACCAAGCCTTCAACTATGTCAGTGACGCCGTCGGCAACGTCGTCAACGCCAACGACAGCGACACGGGAATGGACTTCTTCTCGCTCAACGAAGCGGGCGACGTCACTCAGGCCACCAATACCTTCGGTGGCCACCGCTTCAATCAGACGCGCGACGCCTTAGGCCGCGTCACCAAGGCGACGTACTCACACGGCACCACGGGGGCTTTATTGGGGAGCATCAATTACGGCTACGACGTCAACCCTGACGGCACTACCCCAGCACCTACCGGAAAACTCACCAGCATCTCTGGCACCTTCGGCACCGTACAGTTTTACTATGACGGCAAGGGCCTCTTGAAGAAGAAGACCCAATCTCGCAGCAGCGGGCTTTCAAAGACTGACAGCTACCTCTACGACGGTGCAGGCCGTGTCACGCAGCTGACGTACCCTTCAGGCCGCGAAGTGAAGATGACGTTAGATGGCGTTGGCCGCCCCAGTGCCATTACCACCCGCGCCAATGCGTCTTCCGCGTGGACTGCCGTCGCGGACAGCATCACCTACCCTCCCATCGGAGGTTTAAGTGACGCTACCTCAATGCGTTTTGGGGGCACCACTCAGCTTGCCAAGCGCCAATTCGACTCCGCGGGCCGCGTTTCGGCTTTCAGTGAAGGCGTCGGTGCAACCCTTGTTTCCGTCACCCGTCGCAGCGACGGCCAAGTCTCAAGTCTCAAAGTGGGTAGCACGGTGAATGCCACCTATGACTATGACGAAAGAAACAGACTCAAGAGTGCTACCGGCACCGGCTTCACGGCGACGACGTACACCTACGAAGCCACCGGAGATTTAGTCGCTCTCAAAGAAGGCACTGTCACCTACTCAGGCACCTACTTCGCCAATTCCAGCCGGCTTGCTTCCATCGCCGGCGTACCGTGGGCGTACACTCAAGATGGGCTGGTGGCTTCGACAGGCGATATTGCCCTCACCTATGACGCTCGAGGTTTTGTCGCCACCGCCAAGAAGGCCGCAGGTCTGGTGACGTCGTACACTTACGACGCCCTCGGCCAACGCATGTCAAAGAAGACTGGCACCGGCGCTGTGACTGATTTTGCGTACGACGCAGAGGGCCGCCTCATCGCTGAGTTTAACCCAGCCACCGGTGTCACCTCGCGTGAGTACATTTGGTTGGGCGACCGGCCCATCATGCTTGTCATTCCCGCTGCTGTTGAAGCGCGGTATTTCATTTACACCGACTATTCAAATACACCCATTCGTCTCACTGACGCTGTCGGCACCACTGTCTGGCAATGGAAAAGAGACCCCTTCGGTAAAGTGGCCCCCAGCATCAGCACTGTCACCTTTAACTTGCGCATGCCAGGACAGTACTTCGATGTCGAAACCGGGTTGCACTATAACAATGCCCGCTATTACCACCCTGCTACGGGTCGTTACCTCCAGGCAGACCCTGTCGGTGAAACTGCTGGCGTCTCTGCATACACCTACGCTGACGGCGATGCGGTCAACCTGGTCGACCCCTCGGGCCTCTCTCCCGATTACGGCGGCATTCCTGAATCGGAAATGAGTCCGCCCATCACCATCTACGGTGAAAGGCGTTTCACCGACTTCGGTGGCCGGTACAACAGCAGTTCATTTGAGTCAGCCAATGTCTACGGTGGCAGCGGGAATAGCCCGTTTGACCCTCAAGGCATCAACTTCGTCCCTCCAGCTGAGTTTCTTCCTCCCTCTCAAGTTGCCAACACCAAAGTCACTGGCGCTATGGCTGTTTTGACCAACCCTGAGTTTCAAAGCGCAGCTGCAGAATTGGGCTTGGTCCTGGCGACTTCAAGAATTCCTGGTTTAGGAAAACTTTTGAGCTTCTTCAAAAAGGCGCCCATACAACCGCGCAAAGGGTACGAGCTCAAAGGCGACCTTCCAAAACCAGGCGAATCAGCGGCGGTGGTCCTTGAGTATGAGACCAAAACTCTCGCTTCAAAAGTGGGTGAGGCAAGGCGAGGTGCTCATTTCGAGGTACTTCGAGATGTTCTCTTCCGCAATGAAGTCAGCCACCGCAGCCACACAGGGGTCACCATTTGGAACAAGACGACTCACCTCGATATGTTGGGTCGTTCGCGAGGCATCAACTTTCCGGCTTGGCAGAATATGAATCTGCCTGTCCACGCACAAAACTCAGCGGCGCAGACCATCGCAAATGTTTCGAAGATGGAAGTTCACGTCGTCAACAATGCGGGGGGGAAGGTGCTTCAGATTATATCTCCTAAATAAATGGCGCTATTGGTTGAGGACTGACTTGCCTCAAGGAGTATGCACTTCACGCATGCTCCTTCCAAGCCGCGCGGTGACGCCGGGAATCGAGGGACGAGTTTTGGGCCCTCGGAGAACGGGAATGGTTTCTGAAGCCCTGCTTTGAGGGCGACAGCGTGAGCGACAATGGTTTGTGAGCGAGGTCGCCTCAATGAGTGACAGGCGGCTGGGTAACCGTCAGCGGGTGGCGAAGGGGATCGCTGGTGCCCGACGCTCAAAGGGAAGAAGCCGGATTTCACGCAAGAGACAACGAAGTCGCTGTGAATACACTGAGCTTTTTTTGAGAGGCCCGGGCGAGTGCTATTCCAACAACATACTTAGTGAGTACATCGAATTTTTCTTAGAGAAACAGAAAATTGAAGCGAACGTCACCACTGAGTGCGTTGCTGGAAAAAGCTGCCCGGGCGCGCT
>JAYUVR010000114.1:0-8244 GCA_043753955.1 Archangium sp.
CCGTCGAGCCATTCATGCCGAATAGGACTCATGTTCTCGATGCGCACATATTCATCAAAGGCAATTCGTTGCCGCGCTGTTTGAGCCATTGCCTCGAAAGGGTAACCCAACACGCAGCGCTACGCCTATGCGCGCTTGCGAGTTTGAAGGCCGAGCGCTTTTTGACGGCTTTCTTCAACCACCTTCACCACCATGCGGGCTGCCAACACTTCACCCTCAAGCCCCAAACCAGGGAACACCTGTCGACTGGCAAGAAGCACGCGCTTCCAAGGTGATTGGATGGAAACACCGGTGATGCGCAACCACCCGTCAGGAGGGGAGGGGAAGAGTGGAGCCGCTTCTGCCCGCGGCGCTGAAGGTGCGTCGAGCCATGGCGTTGATTCAAGTGCAATGTGCGACTTGGTGAATGGCATCACTCGAGCCAGTTCCGCATGAATTTGACTGATGAGCGCGCGCACTGCGGGTTCACCCGCTGCCTTCAGTGCCAATGGGGCCACCACAGAAACAGAAACGACTCGCTGCGCTCCTCGGGCTGCGCTGATCTGAATGAGCATCACCCCATTTTCCATCGTGGGGGCATCAACAAGCGCCAAGGCGCCCAGCCCACGAGGGAGCGCTCGCTCGGCCAATACCAAATTCAAAGTGAAGAGACTCTTCTGCGCTGACACCGTGGGCAGCATTTTGGCTACGGCGGAATGTGTTTTCTCGGGCATCAGCGGTGTAAGGGTCTCGAGATCCATTCCGGCCACGAGAAAAACACCTCGATACAGCGTGTCTGTTTTTGTGAGGCGAACCGCGACAGTACGACTCTCGAGAACCAGGCGCTCTACCGACTCATCAGCACCCAATACATCGGCACCCAGTTCTCGAGCGCGTTCGGCGAGCACTTGCCAAAAGCCCTCGCGACCTCCTGAATAAATCGCCGGCCCAGCCAAGACGCGGCCCAGCGTTCGCGCGCGCGTTAAAGGGCCAGGGTGTTCGACGGGCGCAACGAAAAAGCTGAGTTTGCGCACCAAGGCATCGCTCGCCAGCGGACTATCGACGCCGAGGCCGGGAAAGTTCGCCAAGAGGCGCTTGAACTTCCACCGTGCCCACATGCTGGCGGGTGGAAACTCTGGCCGGGTTTGAAAGAAACTATCGCTCGAGTCTGCTGCCAACTGAGCGCGGCGCATTAACTCATCGAAAGTTTCTGCTTCATTGCCGAACACTCGAGCCAGCTCTGGGCCTCTGCGCTTTTCATCGTGGTTCAGTTCGAACCATCGCTCCTGTTCCAACAATTGAAGTGGAACCACGTGCACCGACTTGTTGATGACATTGGAGAGCCCAAGTTCCTGCAGCGCGCCGTCGAGACTTGGGATCAATTTAATCGGTGGAAGTAAAAAAGGGGCGTGAGGCAGCTTCAGTTCACCGTGGGCATAGCGTGTTCCCAATCCATCGTGCGGCACATGCAAGACATGAAGCCCGCGCTTCGCCAAGAGAGCCGTGGTGAGAATGCCCCCAATTTGGCCTCCGAGCACGATGACGTCATAGACGTGCCGCCCGGGCGTCGTTCCCTGGGGAGCGGGGCCCGCCATCAGATGCACCCCTCCAATTCAACCCGGCGACCTTCTAACCGCACTTTCCCTTGGGCAATGGCTCGAACAACTGACGGGTAAATGCGATGTTCTTCGGCATTGATGCGCGCCGAAAGTGAACCCTCATCATCGTTCGGCAAAACCGGCACCGCTGCTTGCGCAATGATTGGGCCGGTGTCCGTACCCTCATCGACAAAATGAACGGTGCAGCCAGCGATTCGAACGCCGGAATGAAGCGCTTGCCTCACCCCGTGAAGCCCTGGAAAGGCAGGCAAGAGAGCGGGGTGAATGTTGATGATTTTGCCTGGAAATTGGCGAAGAAATTGAGGGGAGACTAAGCGCATGTACCCCGCAAGACATACCAGTTCGATGCGACGCTCGAGCAACGCCCGCGCTAGCTGTTCATCAAATTGCGCTCGAGAAGTGATGCTGCGGTGATCAAGAACCACTGATTCCACTTGGCTCGCGGCCGCTCGGCTCAGCACCTTGGCTCCAGGCACATTGCAGATCAACACTTCAACCCGCGCGGGGCTTCCCTCGACATTCAGCGCTTCGACCAACGCTTGAAAGTTCGAACCGCTTCCTGACGCCAAAACGCCGACGCGCATCATGGCTCGACGACAGCCTCCGCTTCTGCCCCAGCGAGACCCGCTTCGACACCGCCAACGTCCCACGCAGAGAGGCCCCGCGATGCCAAGAGCGTCAACGCCTGCTTCACGTGAGCTTGAGAAACCACCACGGTCATTCCCAAACCCATGTTGAAGGTGCTGAACATTTCGGCGCGATCCACCTCACCCAAACGGGCCAAGACATCAAAAATCGGAGGTCGTTTCCAACTCGATTCTTTCAGCACTGCCCGAGTGCCTGCGGGGAGGCAACGAGGCACATTGCCGGGCAAACCGCTCCCGGTAATGTGTGCGAGCCCTTTGACGGGCACCGCTGTCATCAGCGCCAGCACGTCTTTGACATAGATGCGGGTGGGCTCGAGCAAGGCGGGCCCCAGAGCCAAATCGCCCACCGAATCGCTGAGTGACAATCGCGCATCTTCCAAAATTCTTCGGGCCAGCGAATAACCGTTCGAATGAAGCCCAGACGAGGCAATGCCCAAAATCCGATCTCCGGGGACGATGGTGCTGCCGTCAATGATGGCCGACTTTTCCACGACGCCCACGCAAAAGCCCGCGAGCTCATATTCGCCAGGCCGGTAAAAGCCAGGCAGCTCGGCCGTTTCGCCACCAAGCAAGGCGCACCCTGACAATTCGCAACCCTTGGCCACCCCTGCGATCACTTTCTCGGCACGCTCGACGTCGAGGCGCGCGGTTGCAAAATAATCGAGAAAAAACAGTGGCTCAGCCCCACTGGTAAGCACGTCGTTGACGCTCATGGCCACCAAGTCAATGCCGACTGTCTCGTGGCGGTCCATCGCGAAGGCCAACTTCAATTTGGTGCCCACCCCATCGGTGCCACTGACCAGAATGGGCTCTTTGTACTTCCCAGGAGGAATGGCGAAGAGGCCCCCAAAGCCGCCGACTCCTGAAAGCACTTCGCTTCGCCGGGTTTTCGCGGCGTGGGGCTTGATTCGCTCCACCAGCGCGTCACCAGCTTCGATGTCAACGCCTGCTTGTTTGTACGTAGTTCCCACAGTTCTCAAGCTTGTACCCCTTCAGCAAGTGCTTCACCACGATTGCCGCAGGTGATTGTCACCGCACCGGTTAGGCTTGATTCTCGCGCATGAGACACCTGCTCTCGAAGAGACGTTATGAGGCGCTTGCACTCATCTGTTTCGTCCTTTTCGGTGCGCTGCACTTAGGCACCAGCGCCCCCATCATTCGTGACGTCAATGACGGCGGCCTCATGCATCGGTTTGTGCAGAACTTCGAAGCACGCATTTCGACGCTTTTCTTTCGGGCACGAGGCGAGCTACCCGCGCACCCTGATGTAGTGGTGCTTGAACTCGACGAGCGAGGTGCGCAGCGCTTCGGGCTGTGGCCCTGGCCGCGCGATGTACTGGCCAAAGCCCTCGATCAGCTCCTCGAAGCGGGAGTTCGCGTCATCGGCCTCGACATCGCCTTCACCGACGAAACCGCAGTGGCGGTGCGAGAACGCGCTTGGCTCGAAGCGATTCATCGCGTCGACCCCCTGCCTTCAGAGCTGGTGCCGTTGGCCAGAGAACTCGAAGACCGAAATGCGGTGAGCCCTGATGCGGCTCTTGAAAATGTGCTGCGAAAAGGCGGCCCTCGAATCGTTCAAGGGGTGATTCCGTTCGAGCCTCGAGACGCCGCCTCAATCTCCGATGAGGTTCGTCAGCGCTACGCAGCGAGCGTCGTTTCAGAGGTGATCACTTCAGTACCCGGCTCAGTCAAAGGCTCAGTCAAACCCATCAACTTAGAGCAACTGGCCGCGCGGGTGCACGTGGGGGTACAGGCTCCTTTGGCTCGTTTTGCAGGGCTTGGCTCACACTACGGTCATTTTGGTACCGAGCCTGATCTCGACGGCACGATTCGAAGGACACCCTTGCTGGTCAAATTAAGAGAACCCGCGGGGCTCTTTCCTTCCTTGGGGCTCCGCGTGGCTGCCTCTCAACTTGAAGCCACCATTGTTCCCCTCATCGAAAACGATGAATTGATGGGCATCGCTCTGTCTGGGCCACAACACACGGTGCGGGTGCCGATGCAGAGTGATGCGCCCTACACGCTCATCAACTACCCCGGCAGCTACCGGGCGTTTAATCGTTTGAGTATCGCAGACATTCTCGATGGCACTTTTGAACGCAGCGCCGTAGCGGGTAAGGCCGTGCTGGTGGGGGTGACCATCAGCGGTAGTTCAGGAGATCAACGCGTGACTCCATTTAGCGAAATGGAACCCGGCGTGTTTACGCATGCGGCTCTGGTGTCGAATGTGCTCCGGGGTGATTTTCTCGATCGGCCGTGGTGGCTGCGATTCGTCGAATTGGGAGTGATGTTGGGGTTGGGGTTGATCATCGCGGTCGTCACTGCTCGATTGACTTCATTTGTGTGGAAGATGTTCGTCATCGTCGGGGTCAATGTAGGCTTCACGCTGGCGGCCTTTGCACTCTTCAACGAAGGCCTGAGGCTCGCTTGGGTGGTGCCTGCGCTGCAGTTGACGGCAACGGCCTTTGGCACCATTTTTTTAGGCTACCTCTCGGGCGATCGCGAAAAGTTGAGAATGCGAAGTACCTTCAGTCGGTATCTCGGCGCCGACGTGATGGATGTTGCACTCGCAAACCCTGAGCGACTGAACCGCGGCGAAAAGAGAGAGATGACGGTGTTGTTTTCTGACATTCGCGGTTTCACTTCTCTTTCAGAGCACATGTCGCCGGAAAAACTGGCTGACTTCATCAATCAATATCTTTCCCCGATGACGCAAATTGTCTTTGAAGAAAAGGGCACCCTCGACAAGTACATCGGCGATGCCGTGATGGCATTTTGGAATGCCCCGTTAGATCAACCGGATCACGCGCTGAGAGCCTGCCGTGCTGCGGTGCACATGCTGGAACGACTTGAGGACCTTAAGAAACAATGGCGAGCGACGGGCTACCCAGAGCTCGAAATCGGCATCGGTATCAACACCGGTCAGATGGTGGTGGGGAACATGGGGTCAGACGTGCGTGTCGACTACACCGTGCTGGGCGATTCGGTCAATTTGGGCAGTCGTCTGGAAGGCACGAATAAGGAATACGACACGAGAATCATCATCAGCGAATGGACTCGAGCTGCCGTCACCGAAGGCATCGTCACCCGCCGACTCGGCGCTGTCAGAGTGAAAGGGAAGCGAGTACCGGTGGGCATCTTTGAGCTACGGGGCTTGGGAAAACCGAATGAAATCGATGCCCAGGCCATCGCTGCCTTCGAGGCCGGGTTGCTGCGAATGACAGCTCGGGAATTTGCGCAAGCTGCGCGCCTGTTCAGCGAGGTCTTGAGTCTTTGGCCCAGCGATTCTCCCTCACAGCACTATCTTGAGGAAATCGAAGCTTTCCAACGGGCTCCGCCCCCTTCAGACTGGGATGGTGTGGTGTCGTTGAAGACGAAATGAGGAGGCGTTCAATTTGACGTCCCAATGGTTGCGGGTGAGAGTCGGTGACCTTCTATGAGTGCCGAAGCAGCTCTCTTTCAGCGGTTCGGAAAAGAAATTCCCCGGGGCACGGTTCTTTTTCGGGAAGGTGAGCCTGGCAAAGAGATGTACGTCTTGCAGTCTGGGAAGATTGCAATTACGAAAAAAGTTCGCGACGTCGAAAAAATTCTCGCAGTGCTAGGGCCGGGGGAATTTTTTGGCGAAATGGCCATCATTTCGAACAAGCCGCGCAATGCATCAGCGACGGTAGAAGAGACCGCCAGAGTATTGGTTATCGACCCGCGCACCTTCGAAGCCATGATTCGTGGCAACGCAGAAATCGCAGTGCGAATGATTAAGAAACTGGCCGAGCGCCTTTCAGATGCCGATGCTCAAATAGAGACGCTGCTGTTGGCTGACCCCAACAGTCGCATTGTGCAGCGTTTGCTCCACGCGTGTCAGTCCCGAGGGCGTCAGAGTGAAGATGGGGTTGAAGTTGATTTTCCGGTGCGCGATTTGCCCAGAGAATTGGCGGTAGGTGAGCCGGCCATTCGCTTCATGTTGCATCGGCTTGAGCGCTCGGGTTTGATCGAAGTTTCAGGAGACAAACTGACGGTACGCGACACCACTCGGCTGTTCGACTTTCTGCGCTATCTCGAAATGAAGTGGAAGTTCGGGGAAATCTAAATCTTGTGAAACTGAGAATTCTCGGGCCACATGGAGGTGAGCTCCCCGGGTGCAAAAGCACCTGTTTTCTGGTTGACGAATGTTTGGCCGTCGACGCCGGTGCTTTGACGAGCATGCTCGATCTGCCTGCGCTCTCGAAAATTGATCACATTTTACTGACGCATTCGCACTTCGATCACGTGAAAGATTTGCCGATGATGTCAGATGTCTTGGTCGGCCTCCGAGACACGCCTGTCACCATTCACAGCAACACCGAGTGCATCGAAGCGCTGAAGAACAACCTGTTTAACAATGTGCTGTGGCCAGACTTCACCAGCATCCCCAACAAGAAGAAGCCGGTATTTAAGCTGCGCGCTTTTAAGGCCGGCAGCAGCTTCAAAATGGGGAAGTATTCGGTCAAATCGGTGCGCGTGTCACACCCCGTCGAATCGTGCGGCTACGTGGTGTCAGATGGTGCTGTTTCGCTTGCAGTCAGTGGCGATACGGGGCCGACGCACGATTTTTGGAAGATGATCAACAAAGTACCTCACCTCAAGGTCTTGCTGGTCGAATGCAGCTTTCCCAATCAGTTGCAGGCTTTGGCCGATATTTCCGGCCATTTGACCCCTCATACTTTGGAAAAAGAGCTCGAAAAGTTCGACCGAAAGAATTGCGAAATTCTGCTCTACCACCTCAAACCCGCTTTTGTGGCTCAGCTTAAAAAAGAAGTGCAACACCTGCCGGTGCACGTGTCTGAACTGGGAGAAGAATTCGAGTTCTGATAGGCGCCACTGGCCCGTGTCTGCCCGTCCTCTCGTTCTTGGTATTGCTGGTGGAACTGCCTCTGGCAAGACCACCGTCGCGCGAAAGATTCACGAAGCCTTTACTTCGCGCGTGGCCTTCATCGATCAAGATTCCTATTACCGCTCGCTGGACCATTTGAGTTTGGAAGAGCGGCGAGAGGTCAATTTTGATCACCCTGACGCCTTCGATTCAGATCTCCTTGCCGAGCACGTCAAAACGCTCAAGTCGGGCACCCCGATTGAAAAGCCGGTCTACGACTTCGTCTCGTCAACCCGACAACCTCGGACAGTCACCGTCAACCCGGCAGAGTTGATTTTGATCGAGGGCATTCTGGTGCTCCATATGGAACGGCTGCGTCAGGAAATGGACGTGCGCATTTTCGTGGAAACCGAAGATGACGTCAGAATCATTCGACGGTTGACGCGAGACATCAAGGAACGAGGGCGCGACTTTGATCACGTCGTGCAGCAGTATTTTCGTCACGTGCGCCCAATGCACATGGCCTTCGTGGAACCTTCGAAGCGTTGGGCCGACATCGTGGTGCCGCACGGTGGCAATAACGAAATTGCCATCGACATGTTGGTGGGCGCCATCAAAGCCCGATTGCTCAAGGTGAAGTAGCGAAACCTCCATCACTGGGCTCATCGAGAAGCTCAGACAGCGCAAAAGGTAACTCGCTGAAGCGGCTTCCATCTGATTGAAGCACTTGGTCGCGAGTTCCTCTCACGTAGAACGCGCCAGGCGTACCGGGCACCTCTTTCCCGATGACGAAGCGGGTGAGTTCTTCACCATTTTGCCCGAAAAGAGCGATGAATTTGGCGGTGCGATCAAGGCCGTACTTGCCCCAGTCTTTGGGCTTTTCTTCGCCAGCCGACAACGCCTTCGCTCCGCTTAACGCCCACAGTGCGCCCGTTACTTTGAAGACCTTGGCTTTGCCCGCGCGAGGGGAAACGACGCGCCAGGTGTCTGTAGACGCGTCGACAGAATCTTTGGCCACCACCACTTCTGTCCCGTCGGAATTGCGAAACAGCATTTTGGTCACGGTTTCGCGGCGAAAACGAACGATGGCTTTGTCTTTGAGGTCGTTCGGGTTGCGATCGTAAGCAGCGGCACCCTGACTGACTTGGGC
>JAYUVR010000115.1:0-2081 GCA_043753955.1 Archangium sp.
AAGTTGTAACCAATTGCTGCGCCAAACCCGTAACCGAAGGCACGAGTGACGCTCCCACCTGAGTTTGAAGCGACGTACACCAGGTTTACCGAAGGCCCGAGCCACAGCCCGCCTGGTGCATCTTTGATGAAATGAAATCTGGCCCCAATTTCAGGGCCCGCTGCGGTGTATGAATTGCTGCTCGGAGGCAGAAAAATGCTGCGGAAAGTGGAAACCGAAGCTCCAAGAGAAATGCCGAAGAGCGAACTGAGCGCGCGTTCGTATTCTATTGAAACGACTCCATTGAAGAGATCGCCAGGGTTGAAGAGCAGAACATTTCGATTTGACGGCTCAGCTGAGGCTTGAGCCGAACCGCAAACCAATGCTGCAGCGAACACAAGGGCGCATGTCGACTGTCGTCTGGAGTAAGAGCGCATGAGGGTGATGTCCCTGTTTGAAAAAAGCGAGCCGCCCCTGATGGCAGACGACCAAGTGATGAAACAGCAGAGTGCAGGTTGTCGGCCAAGTACCGACTTCATATTTTCAGTGAGTTACGCGGGGCCGAGCAGAAATGTCTTTCAAAATGAAATTGTAGGTCACTCATATTGATTGAAATCAAGCTGCAAAAACGATGCGTTGATTTCTTCGCCCCCACTGACGGTCGAGCGCATACTGCGACGCTCCCATGAATCCGCTGGTCTTCTTCCTTGCGCTGCAAGCAGCTTTGCCTTCGTTGGTTTCTCCTCCCTGGAAGACGGTGCAAGTTCCAGAAGAATTGGCTGCATTTTATGCAGACCATTTTGCGCAGGCGTTGCGCAAAGAGGGCTTTCAGGTGGTGACGTCGTCTGAACTCAATGCACTGCTGTCGCTTGATCGACAAAAGCAACTCTTGGGGTGTTCAGAAGATTCGACCTCATGTGTCGCAGAACTGGGAGCGGCTTTGGGGTGCGATGCGGTGATGTTAGTGAACCTGGCCAAGCTCGAGAATCTGTATCGCGGTCAACTCAAGGTGGTGAGCAGTAAGGACGGTGCAGTGTGGTCAGAAACCGCGGTCGAGGCCGAGGGACAAAGAGCGTTGCTCGGCGCGCTCGAAGAAGGTGCGCATCGATTGGCTCGAGGTCTATCTCCGGTCGCCATAGCCCCTTCGCTTGAGGTGAAGGCGGCCAATGGCTCTCGTCGGTGGTGGTGGGTACCGGCGGTGGTGGCCGGCGCAGGAGCGGTGACTGCAGCTGTTGGCTTTGGCAGTGCTTCCAGCCGCTACAATTCCCTCAAGACGGAATTGACCGATTCAGGGCTGACTTCTCAAGCGCAAACAATGGCCACCGATGGAAAGACAATGCAAACCATCGGGTGGCTGGGCGCTGGTATTGCTACGGCCGGAGCGCTGGGTGTCGCAGGGCTCTTGTTGTTTGGCTCCGAGCCCAAAGTCGAAGCCAGCATCAGCGTGAACATGACTGGCGGAACACTGACGGTAAAGGGAACGTTCCGATGAGAGGGCATTGGGCGGGGTGCTTTCTTTTTATTTTTTCAGGTTGTTTTGATTTCGATGCCTTGCTTTCCGCCTGTGCTGATGGCGGTGGGCTCTGTGCAGACAAAGGAAGCCCAAAGTCTGATGGCGGCGTGAACCCGTATTGCCCGGCACAAACCGCAGCCACCTTGCAAACGCCTGATGGGTCCACCGCCTTTTGTTTCAACGGATTCCGCTGGGAAAACCCCTTGCCCCATGGCACCGACCTTTCGGCAGTCTGGGGCCCATCGCCAGACGACGTGTGGGCCGCCGGCACCGCGCAGATGCTCATGCATTGGGATGGCCGGAGTTGGCGCTCTCACCAAGGAACTCTGGTTCAGTTACCGGGCGAAAGGTTGGGCGCAGTCACCTCTCTTTTGGGCTCATCTCGGGGTGTCTGGCTGGCTGGAACAGGGCTGAGGCCGCACGCTCTCGATGGAGGCCAGTGGGCGCCCTCAGGTATGCCGTCTGACATCGTCGCCATGGGCGTTTCGCCAGATACACAGCGCGGCCCCTACGCCATCAATCAAGACTCGTCAGTGTTCGAGTTGCCCAGTTGGAAACTCAATTGGGGGCCTCAAACACAGCGGCCTGA
>JAYUVR010000116.1:0-18264 GCA_043753955.1 Archangium sp.
GCCGCAAGCTTTGGGTTACTGACGATATCAATGCCTAACGCGGCGCTGGCCGCGGCGTAGTTCGCTCGCCCCGTCAATTGAATGGGCCCACGGCCTTTAAAACGCTTTCCATCGCCCAGCTGGGTGTTGCCTAAACTTCGCTTCTTTCCCTCATATTGCGAGCCGTCGGCCAGCTCTTCCATATTGACCAATTCACCTGACTCATGAGCGAGCTGAGCCAAAAAAGCAGCTTGGCGGGTTCGCGTATTGATACTTGCCTCAGCCATGGCTGAGTTCAGATGCGGGAGATATTCAGCTGCTCTTGCGGGCGAGAGCTCTGGCATGAGTTGCTTGAGCTCTTCGAGTTTGATGTCTGCTTCGCGGCGATTGGCAGACCTTTCTATTGCGTCTGCAGCTGAGCCGGCGGAGGCACCTGTTTTACCTTGCCACGTCTTGGGAAAATTTCTTTGCGTGTGCTGCTGCAGTGACCTCTTGAGCTCAAGACCTTCGGCGTTCTCCTCAGCTGAGCTTGAGCGCGAGCCACGTGCACTTCCAGAACTATCTACGAGCTGGACGGGCATTTCGAGATCTATGGCAAAAGGAGTCTGTGCGGTCCAGATGAACCGCACTCGATTCTTCCATCACGTTCAACGATGAATGAGCATTTGCTGCTGACGCTGAGCAGCCGCGGCTGTGGCAGCAACGACTGCACCCGCTGAGACGGCTGACGCGCCTGACACCACTCCGGGCCGAGGTGTCTTTTCGCAAACACACCCAGCATTGCTCATGATGATGACCAACGCAGACATGGTCATGCCCACGTCTTCACAAAGCGTTTCACATTCCGTCACCCGCTCTTTCGGCGTGTGAGCGTTGGTTGCACGCATTGTTTCGCAGCCCAATAGCATCAGAGCGGAAGCCACCATCAGAGTTCGAGTCATAGACCCGATGGTTGTCACATTTGCGTAAGGAATAGAAAAAACGTTGCAGCAACAATGCATCGTCAGCCCAACGAGACTAGGCCACCGCACGCACGGTGAAACCTGTGACCGTGAGTCCCGCGGCCAAACCGATCAGTATCCACCCGCGCCGCTTTGCCCGAATGGCATGCGGGTGGCGGGGAATGTGGAAAATTGGGAAGTCGTCGCTGCTCGCGTGCGCATTCGGATCTCCATCGTAGTAACGGGCTTGCTGCATCGAGATGGCTCCGGCCCAACCGAGCGCAGCGCACGTCACGAACCAAATGGTTTCGAGCGTATTCATTCCAATCTGCGCCTTGACCAAACCCTATTCGCACGACGCATTAATCTGGAGCGACCAACTCTCAATCGTTCCCAAATCGACTTGCGCATTGTCGCTCACGTGGAGCGTCCAAGCACCCGCCGCTGTCACCCCAGCAAATGACGGTACGCTCACCGCATTGAGAACCAAGTCGTCGGCAGACCCTCCTGTTCTGTCGTGGGCCACCCAGCTTTCACCGCTCGGTGCTCGTAACAAGACAACAAGATCGCCCCGATAGGTGTGCTTCATATTCAGCGACAACGCCAAACTGCTGACCTTGCCATCGCCATCAATCTGAATCGAAGACGAAACACCCACTGAATTGTTATCTGGGACGCTCAAAGGCAAACCAGAAGCGTCAAAGGTTCCGTTGATACAATTTGTAGCAGTTTGATTGTTTATCAAAATGACCGTCTCGGTGTTCCCCTTCTGCCCGCTGTCGTCAATGGCCTCCACTCTGATGAAGTGAGAGCCATTGGCCACTTTACGAGTGTCCCAAGACACAAGGTAGGGATCGCTCGAAACTTCCTGAATCGAATTGTCAGGCAAAGTGAAGACGACCTTTGCAATGCTGCCGTCGACATCGGTTGCAGAGGCAAGGATCTCAATTACTCCAGTGACCACCGCATTAAGTGCCGGCTTGATCACAGTCACCGCTGGCCCTTGGGAACTCACGCCACCCAAAGCCGCAATGGCAGCTCGAATGTTTGGAAGAGGACCAATGTTCCCGGCCACTGCGGTGCCCTGCGCAATGCCCGTGCTCTTCAGCAGCGTTTTCATTTCGGTGGGCCCAATCACTCGGCTCAAATTGTCTTTTGCGTATGACTGAATTGCAGCCACGGCCGAAGCGACAAGAGGTGACGCAGAACTGGTACCACTAAACAGGGTGTAGCTTTGGTTGATGTCGTTCCCCAACATGGCAACGCCGCCGTAGCCAGTTGTCATCACGTTCTGACCCCAGCCCTGCACATCAACTCTGCTCCCGTAGGTGCTGAATAAAAGTCGATCATGCGACTGACTTGAAGTACCCGCGCCAACGATGATGGCTCCAGAATTGCCTCGATTTCGGTAGCTCGCGAAGAGTGAGGAGTCGAGGTCTTGACCGCCGTTACCCGCTGCCGCCACGACAATGACCCCTTGATCAACTCCGTTCTTGACGATGCTGAACACAGTCGGGTCGTACTCAGCTGGCACGTATTCACCGGTAGGTCCTTGAACCTGCATCTCTAAGAGCACCACATCTCCTGGTCGAGACTGGGCAATCGCGGCGGCAATTGCAGAGGCTCTGCGTTGACCTCCTTCGAGTGTCCATTCAGAGAAGGTGTGAATTTCGGCCTCAGGCACGATGCCATTGATGCCGTAATCGTTCACCAAGCCTGAAGTGACACCCACGACCGCGGTTCCATGTTGGTCCCACTGGCGAATTGCTATTTCGTCGTCCGGCGTCTGCCCAGGCTCTGGGTGAATATCTGCCCCATCTAAGTCTTCGTGAGCTGTATTCCACCCGTATTCGCAGTCTGACAAACGAACGCCCTGCCCTTTGGCGTTCGCAGCCCAAGCACCATCAACATCTAACCCAACGGTGCTATCGAAATGCGTTTGTCGGCTCACAAAACTCGGCGTCGTCGGTGCGATGTCGCCTGGCGGTTCGTTCTCGAGAGGTTCCAAATAGACGTACTCTGTCTCATCCATCGCATCGAAGAGGCGCGCCACATTGAGCAGCCATTCGTTGCTGGCTTCGGGCTGTTCTGCCACCACAATGCCTCGCAAGTCGGGCTGCTGTCTTCTGCTCAGCGAAGCGGCCCGTCGCTCGAGCGTATCAAGTACACCGTCCTGCAAATCAAGTAAGGGGCGAAATGTCAGCTGATGAGCCTGCGCCACTGCATTAACCCGCTCACTCGCTTCAGTCTGAGCCATTCTCAACGACGAGCCTTGAGGTCGCGCTCGTAGACCGTCTTTGAACTTCACCACCAATCGATGAGGCCCAGTTCCCGCCAAGTGCACCGACACATTCTGGAGCGGTTCTCGAGCCAACAACTGCTCTTCTGAATTCGCCGCTTTTGCATCTGCGCTCGGGCCGCAACCGAGCAAGACGCTCGAAACCAAAACACTGATGGCAATACGAAAATTGCGAATCATGAAGACCCCGAGGGCAACGAGATGCAAGGCGTGTAGTTCAAAGTGAACGCGTGCGTAAAGAGGGGGTGACCCGAACAGCAGCGTTTGCGATCGACGGGTAGCCGCTTCGTGCAATTTGTTAGACGCGCATCACTCGGCGGTTTTCTTAGAGCGCTTCGATTTCTCGGGGACTGAAAACGTAAGGAGCAATGAGGGTGGTGCCCCAAGCGAAAAGAAGCGAAGCCAACACGGAATACCCCGCTGACGCCAACATTGCCCCGCTGATGTACGCACGCAGCACTACAGAATCGGTTGGAAGCCTGCGACAAAACGCTGATGCTCCGCATCGAGAGGCTTGTCTGCCGGATGAAAGCTTAGCACCTGAAATAGTCGCCTATTGACCGAGACAATACGACCAGAGATTTTCAGCCCCGCCTTATTCGTGCCGGTAAAATCTCGCGCAGGGAAGGTCTTCTTGCCGACCTGAAGAATTGCGGTTGATTCTGACTTAGGTGTGAAGCCCCCAGGAAGCAAAAGATCGCCTTGAACCTTCTTGAGCTGCGCTGATGTCACGCTGAGCATTTTGCTACGCATCTCTTCTGGAGGAGTGGTGACCGAAATCCCCATTTCCCAGATCCGTCCATCGACCAACTTCAACGCGACTTGATAGGCAACAGTCCCCGGGTCCGTTGGGTCCGCACTGGCAACCGGTTTTCGCGGAAAGAGTGCGCTGAATGCGGGCTCTTTTCACTGCGACCCAGTCATTTTTTTCTGGGACTGAAGCGAGGAATAAGACGCAAACAAGAAAAAGGGGCACCAGGCGACCTTCCACAAAATGGTCGGGCGACAAGGCTTGACCTGCCACTACTTACACCCCAAGCAATGCCGCCTATTGTCCAGCACCTGCGAAGGAAGCCAGGCACCGACCAGACGCTGTTCCAACATTCTTTTTCTCTGAGCGTGCGGGTTACTAAAACTCACGAATTCTCGTGCGTCTAGTCCCACTCTCAGTTCGCCGCCTTCTCTCGCTCAATCGCCTCAAGTCGTTCCTTGAGGTACCGCAATTTCTCGACGAGCTCGGGAAGTGATTGTTCTGTAGCAGTAACCTGTGACGCTTGGAGATCACTCGCCTTGCATTCACAGTTCGCATTTCCGACGGGGTACAGATCAGCTTTAACTTTGTCCTGCAACGCGAAAGCTGGCTTTTCCAACTCGCTGTTGCCGTGTCCCATGATACCCGCCACAGCAAAATCAAGCCAAGTCTTCCCTTCTCGGTATTGACCCACGTGGTGAAGTTCATGCGCTAAATACGCAATGCCGCGCACGGTTGAGCCATCATAGACACCGGGCTGAAAATAGATGTTATTTCCCCGGGTAATGGCGGCAAAGTCGCCACCTAAGTACCACGGCGCTTCCTCCTCATGAATCTCGGCGCTGTCCAAATCAACCTGAGGAACGTAGGGAGCAAGACATCGTTTTTCACGCTCGTTGAGCGGCCGCAGCCCAAACGGATCAGCGTTGCTCAGCGGGTTTGAATTCACATACGCATAAGTATTAATTCCAGCGGCTAACCCGAGTGGATCACTTTCAATATATCGACCTGTCTGGGGATCATAATCTCTGAAGTAATTGTAGTGCAGGCGAGTTTCCTTATCGAAGAGCTGCCCGGGGAAGCGCGGGTTGTAAGTAAATACTCCCAGTGCCTGCGGGTTCTCATTCGGAACGGCTGCGCCAAATGGATCTGCCGAGTCCCACCGCCACACCAATTTATTGTCGCTCGCACGAGTGATGACCCGCGGTGTATTGAGATGATCTGGGTAGACATAATAGACATTGGTTGCCACCACCAACGGCGTGGCGCGAACGGCGTCGGCGATGACGTTCCCCACGCTGGCAGGTTTCAGCGTCACCGGTGCGACGCCAACATCGAAAGTCTTATCAGCGCTGAGTGATACCCAGACCCCGTTGTTCAATTGTTGGTTGACCGTCGCCGCCGTCAGCCCCGAGATGCTGTATTGCGCGGTGGTGGTGCGATCTGCACCCGAAGTCCAACGAGCGTCGACACTGTAACGGCCAGCCGCCGCCAGATTCAGATTCCAGGTGAAGCTATCTGCGACCGTCGCCGCCACGTGGCTCTGATAGTTTGTTCCGAGGTAGCCGGCGGCTGACGTGGCGACAGGCCAGGTACCAGTCACGTTCACTTGAGCGGTGTCTGTATTATCGACCACGACCGCGGCGGCCGTGTTGGCCGTAGTAGCCTGCTTCAAAACCGCAACCGGCAAGTCGTTGAGATAGACAGTTTCTTGCAGCACTCTGCCCTCGCCGTCGTATTCCCCCACGAGACGGCCTTGCTCATCATAGACATACTGATTGATACCGCGGTTCACCACCGCCCAAGGACCAGTCTTCTTCACGCGCTGCCCAAGCGCATTGACGAAATAGGTCACCACATTGCTTCCAATGGTGGCGGTCTTCAGCCGACCTCGGTCACTGTAGGAATGAGTGACAGTGCCATTGCCGGTGAGGTTACCGGCGGCATCATAGATATTCGTCGTCGGTTGTGGCCCTTCCGTTGCGGATAATCGATTGCTATTGGCCGCAATGGTATTGGCGTAACTGGCGGCGCCAATCGTAGTGCCGGTTCGATTTCCGTTGGCATCGTATTGGTAGCTCTGTGTCGGGACGCTGCCGGAAAAGCCAGTCAGCCGATTCAAGTCGTCGTAGCCATAGCTCTGGTTGAAATTGACAGGCGCGAACGCGCCTACTCCAGTCCCCGTGTGAGTCGCACTGATGATGCGGCCCGCTGCGTCGTAGGCGAGGGTCCGAAGGGTTCCATTGCTGGCGCCTCGCCCCAATGGGTACGTCGTGATTCGCCCATCGAGATCAAAGGTGCGCGCATACACATTCGGCGCTGAGCCAGTGCTATTGCCCCATGCCCAGGCGCTGGGTTTGCCAAAGCCCGTGTACGTGATGTCAGTGAGCAACTTGGTAGCGGTGGGGTCTGTGCCGAGACCATTGCTGTTGGTGGGTCGAAGCCAGATGTTACTTACCTGCCCCATCGCGTCGTAGCTGAACACCAGCTGGTTGCCGCTGGGGTAGGTCAGCTCGGTCAATTTGCCCAGCACGCTTCCGCTCGTGCCATAGGCGTAAGAAATGGTGAGCGGTGATGCAATGCCTAAGGTCTGCACCTGGCTGATGACGCGGCCCAGGCCATCGTAGGCGTACGTGGTGCTTCCACCTTCGTAGGTCATCTTGGTCAAGCGACCTTTGGCGTTGGTTCCACCATCGAATTCGAAGACGGTGGGAGTCCCGGAGCCGTAGCCAATTTTGGTGACACGATTCAACGCATCGTAGGTGTAAAACTTCGTCTTGCCTTTGGCGTCGGTGCGACTCTTGAGATTGCCGGCTGCGTCATAGGTGGCGCTGTCAACGCCGGTGTCGGGGCTGCTGAGACTCAATTCGTTGCCGATGCCATCGACCGTGTAGAGGGTGCTCAGATTTCGGGGGTCAACCACACTGGCGACCTGATTCAGGCCGTCATAAGTCAAATTGATGGAAGTGCGCGCTCCTCCAGGGACCGAGGGCGGGAGCAACTGTTGCTTCAGTCGATTGAGCGGGTCGTAACTTAAGTTGCTGTTGGGGCCGCGCGGGTCGGTCACTTGAGTCGCGTTGCCATTCGCGTCGTATTCAAATTGGGTGAGCGTGTCTTGCCCTGCCTGCGCCGCAGTGCCATGGAGGCAAACGACAAGGGTACTGGTAAATGCGAGCGCACTATTGATGACTCGCGTGAGCAATGTTGGGCGTGTCATCGGATGGCTCCTGTCGCCTGCTGAATTCGGTTCAATGCATCGAAGGTGCGCGTGATTTGGCGCTGGAGAAGCCCATTGGGGTCTTTGACAGATTCGCCGAGCCGCTGACCGAGGTTGTTGAGCGTGTACTTCATGCTGTTGCCCAGGCTGTCCTTCACACCGGTGAGGCGATGCGCAGCGTCGTACGTGTAGCTGACGAAGCTGCCGTCGGGCAGCGTGACTTTGGTAATCTGACCGACGCCATCGTAGACGTAAGTGGTGCGCGCGATGGTGGCGCCGCTGGTCACCGTCATGGTGCGCAACCAACCGCGGGGTGTGTAGGTCAAATCGGTGACGACTCCGTTGGGGTCGATCACTCTGCCGACATGACCGTGGGCATCGTAGTTGTCCAGCGTCGCAGCGTGCCCTAACGCGTTGGTGATGCTTCGCAGATTGCCGGTTGCATCGTAGCTGTAGATGGTTTTGTCCATCACATCAGTGCGGGGCCCATCTGCAGTCAGCACCTGGCCCAAACTGTTGTAAGTGAATGTCGAAGTACGGGCCACGCCAGTCACAGAGGCCGCAAGCCCTGCTGCACCAGTGGCATCGGTGGTGGCCCGCTCGCTTTTGGTAAGCGTGTTGCCGGCGACGTCGTAGGTGAAAATGGTGAGGCGTTTGGGCTCGGCGATTTTGAGCGGGAGCCGCAAGCTGGGATGCCAACTGGTGGTGATGGTTCTGGCTTGAGGAGTACCCACCGCTTCAGTGCGACTTGTCTCGAGATTTCGCGTGACGTCGTAGGTGTAACTGGTCAGCACGCCGTTGACATCGGTGCGTGTCGCGACATTGCCATTGGCATCGTAGGTCTGGAGAGTCGATGCGCCAGCACAGCCAGCGCCTGCAGGTTGATCAGAGCCCATGTTACGAATCACCCCTTGAACTCGGGTGAAGTGGCTGGTGCGAATCGAGCCCAAGGGATCAGTCACACTGGTGCTGAGGGGATTTCCTTGAGCGTCGGTCGTGTAGCTCAATTGATATCTATCAACCCCGCCAGCATGCTCGGTTGAGATTGCCTTGCCTGCAGCGTTGTACTGGTAAGTCGCGTACCGAACGCCTTTCTCATCGATAATTCCAGTGAGCGCGGTCGGCAATTCAGTGTTGGAGGTGTAATTTTGTTCATTGTACAGATATTGCCGAGTCTTGCCGTCGGGAAAAGTCACGCCTGCAAGGTTGTTCGCGGCGTCGTAGGAATAAGTAAAATTGCCGCCAGCCGGGTCGACCATGGACGAGGGTCGTGCGTTCGCGTCGTAGGTGAAGTTAAGCGTTTTCCCGAAGCTGTCGGTGACCCGAATCAACAAGCCCGCCCGAGGAGCGACGCTGACTGGCGTGGTGGTATCGCTGTAGATCAATGTCTGGGTGAGACCGGAGCGGTCTCTGATGGAAAGGAGCTGGCCCGAGGCACTGTACGTCTCAACGCTCGCGTCACCGGTGGTGTACTGCCAGCCGATACGGGCATCGCTCCCGTCTTTGAGTTCGACCAACACATCGTTGACGTCTCCATCGGAAACCCACGTTCCAGCGGTGAGTTGATACGACCATTGTTCGCCTGCAGCTCGCGTGAGGTACGCAAAACGAAAGAGGCCAGAGTCGAGCGTGCTGATCTTTCGGTCGTAGGTGTGGCGCCAAGAGGTGCCGAAGCTGCCGACCGGAGCGAAGCTGCTGCTGTGATAAAAGCGCGTTAAATCGAGCCCTGATTGATTGCGATAGTCGGTCTCTTTTTGAAACTTCTCTCCGAGACCTTGATTGACGGGATTGCCGACGCTCATGCCTGCGCTACAGGAGGGGTTAAGATTCTTCGCAGTCGGGGGTACGTCTGGCTCGTAATCAATGGCGTAGTAAGGGTACGGACCGTTACCGGCGTAGTAGTAACCCCACCAGTAATTGGTGTGGCCCGCGTTGGGAGGTGACCCCTCGGGTGCGTGTTTGAAATAGACGATCCCGCCGCAAGCGAACCATGGATAATTGGCTTTCTTTTCCGCTGACTGATTGCAGGCGATTTTCG
Source organism: Archangium sp. (assembly GCA_043753955.1). Lineage (GTDB taxonomy): Bacteria > Myxococcota > Myxococcia > Myxococcales > Myxococcaceae > Archangium_A. Next base: position 9,226 of record JAYUVR010000116.1, read on the forward strand.
CGACATCCTCCATCGTCGCGTAGCCGCGGAAATTTACGTTGCCAGGAGTGGTGGTTGTGAAAAACGAACCGGCTGCCCCCGCCACCGAGGGGAGCAGTGCGCAGTAACCCGCGGCGAAGAGCGTGCTAATTCCGCGACGAAGCTTCGAGCTCCCAAGAGCGTGCCTCTTCGTTTTCATTTTTGTGTTTCTTTTCATGTGTATGGTTTGACGTGTTCGAGCGATTTGCTCTTGGTGCTGAGCAAAAAAGACGCCAGCTCTGAAACCGTCGAGATCATGAAGAGCTCGTCAAGTTTCGGCTTCCACAATCGAAAACACCTTGCACACTTGAAAGGCGATTCAGCCACAATTGAAATAACCGTCGAGGTTTGTATTGGCCAAACACAATCGGCTGAAGGGGCTCTACGCGTCGCTCGCCAGAAACTCGATCGGCCGAACTTCGCATTCACCCTCAAAGTCAGGCCAATACTTGCGGTGGAGTTCCATGAACTCGGTAGTGAGGCTAAGAATTTCTGCTTTCGAGTCTGCTTTGAGAATTGCCCAACCACCGATGAGCTCTTTGCTTTCGGTGAAAGGACCATCAGTTGTGGTCAGCTTTCCATTCGCCAACCGCATTCGAAATCCCTCACGGCTCCGCGCAAGACCGCCGGTGTCCACGAGGGCTCCTTCCTTGGTAAACTTCTCGATGAGTTTGCCCATCGCCTCCATCATCGCGGCGGGTGGTTGAGCGTTGCGGTACTTTTCCGAGCTGCGTACAAAGCTGAGGTATTTCATTTTGTTCCTCCTGTGCGGGTTCTCGCTCAGGCGACGAACAAGGCTGAGTCAGATCGACATGATGTCGTTGATTTTTTTGAAGACGCATCTACTTGCTGGTGCTCTTCTCCCTTTGTTTGGCGTTGAGGACGATTCCGAGGGCTTGATTCACCTCATCTTCTCCCGCAGATGGCCCCAGCCACGTCCACATGAAAGCCGAATCAGATGAGAGGGTCACCCAGAGCAACATCGCCGGGTACTCGCCGCCCTGGAACATGGCGAAGCCGAACCGGCCAATGCCACAAGTCCCTTCTTTGTGACCGGCAGACTTCCCCCAGTTTTGGCCATTCTTGCCAAGCCCGAGACCAAGAGTCTCCGTGAAGGCTCCGAGAGATTCCTGCTTTGAAATGAACGAGACATCGCTGGCGGGCAACCTGGACAACTGCAAGATTCCAGTCGAACCATCCCCTCGTGGGCGGTACTCAGCAGGCCCCCCGGGATTTGGGTGTGCGACCCAACCAACGGGCAGCTCAAGCTCCAGATCAGCCGTCTTCACTGTTTTCGACCCCTTCGGTCTCTGGGCCGTAGAGGCCGCAGTTTTTGGCTTTGCCGGAACGTCTTTCGCAGTCTTGGGCTGAACCGGTGAAGCGGATAACAAGACGCTGATCAGACAACACAAGGTGGCGTTGGACATTTACGGCTCTCCAATAGGTGCTTGTTGCGGCTTCTCTCCTCTTCCTATTTCCACTGAGCAAGGAGAACCTTCGTGATGTGCGGTCACAACCGATTCGTTTAGCTCTGGAAGCGAGGCCACCGATTCCAACCAGTCACAGCCGTCATCAGGATTCACCAGGTTGCGAGCGACTACTGGGCTACTGGCCTCCAAGGCCCAGCGCGAAGACGCTTCAGGTTCTGGCACGCAAGGTCATCGCCGCCCCTGCAACCCAAGCGAAAGAACTTCACGGCTTCGCCCTTGTCCGAGCCCTGCTTATGAGCGCTGATTGCCCCTCGATCTGTACAGGCAGCGGCGCTACCGGCTGAGCACGCGAGTTCGAAGAACTCACTCGCCAAGCCCACGGTCTTTTCGAGGCCGCATCGCCCAGCTTCATAGGCCGAGCCGAGGTTGTAGCAACCGAGAGGGTCATTCTCGTTGCAGGCTCGTCGGTACAACGCAATGGCACCCGCCTCGTCCTTTTGAACACCGAGCCCTCCACATTTCAGGTTTGCAAGGCTGGTGCAGCCCTCGGCCACGCTCCCGTCACAGGCAAGTTTGAAAAGGGAGGCGGCCTCCTTGGCATTCGATGGCGAAGGCTTTCCTTCACTGCCGACCAACCTCAGGCCGAGATTCAAACACGACACATGAACACCGAGGTCGCAGCTCCGGCGATAAACGCCATTTGCTTTTTTCGCATTCTTTGGAACGCGGAGCCCTTGATCGTAGGTGACTGCAACATCGTCGCATGCCTGCGAATCACCGCGTTCACAGGCTGCCGTCGCCAACTCTTCCCACCGTTTGAGATCGACTGTTCCAGCTAGGCCATCACGATAAGAGATCGCCCAGAAGCGACAACCCATCAATTCACCGTCTTCACACGCTCTCTTGACGTACTTCACGCCCTCACTGTGGCGCTGAATGTCCGCCGGCCCCGTAAGGAGCAGCGCCCCAAGATTTGCACAGGCGTGGCTGTCGCCCTCAATGCACGCACCTTCGAAGAGCTGCACTGCCGTCTTCGCGTTCGGTTCGACTCCTTCGCCAGCTTGGTAGGCCACGCCAAGCTCGTCACAGGCATTTGGCTGGCCGTTCTTACATGCGAGATCATCAAGCTCAACGGCCCGGCCAAGGTCTTTCTGAACGCCCTGCCCCCTTCGATACATAAGCGCCAAGCTCTTGCACGACGCGAACTCTTGGGCTTCGCAGGCCTTCCTGTACAAAGTAACAGCACGACCGAAATCGCGTGCCACTCCTTCGCCCTTCTCAAAGTGTGTGCCGAGGTTGTTGCAGCCCATTTGTTCATTTGCGTCGCAGGCCGTCTGAAAATACCGAATCGCAGCTTCGAGGTTGCGAGCCACTCCCTGGCCGCTTGACAACAGCTTGCCCAGATTTACGCATGCGACCTGTCGCCCGCCCTCACATGCCCGTTTGTAGCTGGACGCTGCTCTCTCGAAGTCGCGGAAGGAGTGTTCGAGTGTGTACCCAAGCTGATTGCAGTTCTTGAGATCACCCAGGTCGCAACCGCGAGAGAATAGGGCTACCGCCCGTGACTCGTCGGCCATCACGCCGCAACCAGTAAGAAAACCGAAACCTGCGTTCATACACTACCCTGCGTTGCCGTCTTTGCAGCCCTGTTCGAAACGTTTCGTCGCGGCCTGGTACTCAGAGGTCTTCTCGCCTATCCACTCCACGCATTGCCTACGTGCGGCCACCGCTGACAAATGACGAACTGATGGGGGCTTGGCGGTCGCGGGCTTTGCTCCGCCGGACTGACCGAGGGCGGGAGACGAAAACAGCGGCAGCAGAGCGAGCAGGTAGAGTTTCGCGTTCGTAGGCATCCTGGAGACGGCGTCATACACCACGCACACCGCAGTGCACCCCAAAGTGCCACGTCCATCGGCATAGGATCTTGGGGGCTTCCTCCGCCAGCGTGTTGCTATCTCGGCTGCCGCTCAGCCCGACCCTGGTAGCGCCCGCCACCAAGGTCGAGCACTGGAGAACCGTCATGCTGGTCTTGCTGAAGGCGCTGCGAAATCCCCTGACCCATCGGGTCGCCCTGGCCGTGGTCTTGGCCGTGTTGACCGTGCTGCAAAAGGAGAAGTCACGGCGGTCATAGACAAGTGAGATGGGGCCTGCGAACACCAACCAGGCCCCGTCTTTTCTTACCCCTCATTCGAATCTGCAGGGCCAGAAGAAAAGCCGCAGCCATGTCATATTGCAGGCCGCAACATCCGCTGCGAGTTTGAAGTCACTTGGCCGATCTGCCCGGTGATCAAGAATTCGCCACGAGAGCCCATCGATTACATGCCTGGCATCTTTTGTTCGGCAATCTCAACGCGAACAATATCGTGCGACCACTCACCCTCGCCTGGGGTACGAAACACCTCCAGCAAGCCGACGCCGTCGGCCGCGATCTCAGCGTGACTCTCAGAGACATTCACTAAGCGCCACGATCTTGGGGTCCGCTCGGTCCATTCCACTTCCTCAACGAATCGGTTACTGATGTACCCCGAAAAGCTCCTCTGTTGAGTGGCGATTCACCGCGGGGAATTTAGCGGCACTGAAGGGCCAGGGGCGACACTTACGCAAACGCTGGCGATCCTCGACGGGGAAGCGCCGGTCGCAACCTTTTGGTTTTCGCTCTGGGAGGGTGTGCCTGATTCCAACCATTCACAACCAGCATCAAGCCTGAGCGGGTTTCGAGCTACTACGGGCTACTGCTGTTTCGCTCTGATTTCAGCAGCACGTTTTTCGAGCGCCTCTGCGTCAACCGGTTTCCCAAGGTCACGTAGAGCGCCTGCGAGGTTGTCTGCCAACTGGGCAAGTGCAATGTGGTCGGGCCCCAGGGCTCGCTCCTTGATTGCCATCGACTGCTCAAGAAGGCCCCTCGCCTCCTTGGGATTGCCCTGGTCGAGATACACAATGGCGATGTTGTTCATGTCGGTAGCGACATCTGGGTGCTCTTTGCCGAGTACCTTTCGGTGAATCTCCAGGGCCTCCTTCATGAACCGCAAAGCGTCGTCGTATTTCTTGGCCGCCCTGCAGGTCTCACCCAAATTGCTGACCGCTACCGCATAGTCAGGGTGAGTTGCACCAAGTGCCTTCCGAAAGATGGCGACGGCCTCTCTTCGAACACGCTCAGACTCATCAAGTTTTCCTTGAAAATACAGAATACCCCCGAGGTTATCGAGAGACTCGGCCAGTGTTGCATCTTGAGCGCCCAAGGCCTTCTTTCGAATCGCGAGGCCCTTGCGATAGTACGGTTCGGCTTCAGCGTATTTCCCCTCGTAGTAGTACGAAGAGCCGATATTGTTCATGACCATGCCGACCTGATTGTGCTCGGGTCCGAGCTTGGCCTCGAACGCCGCCAATGCCTTCAGAAACAGAGCCCGGGCTTCAGCGTACCTGCCCTGATTCAGGTACGTGTCGGCAACATCGTTCTGAAGCCGGGCGGTCTCTTGCGCACCTGAACCAGGGCCCTTTTCTCGAACCGTGAGCGCCCTCTTCAGCACCACTTCTGCCTCTGCGTACTTCGCTTGGCGCTTGAGGTTCATTCCAAGCTCCTGCAGACAGCTGGCCACATCACCCGTCTCGTTGCCGAGCTTCTCTGCTTCTTTGACCGCTGACCGGTATTCCACCTCAGCCTTAGCGTATTCGTTTGCCTCGGAGAGCCGATTTCCGGCCTCAAGATGCGTTTTCCAACTGCTCATGGGCACCGCCCCTTTCGGACCCCCCGCGAGAGCTGGGGTCGAACATGCCATGACCAAGAACCAGCCAATCGCTGTTGAACGGCGAGCGCAGCGCCCTGGAGTGACCGTTAGCAACATGACTTCGACCAAATAGGGCAAAAGCCGGAGAGCCTCAAGGGAGTGTGGCCGAATTGAGCGCCGTCTGGGCCCTCTGAGCCCCAGCTTTCCGCCGGCCGCCGGCAACGAGGTTCTTCGTGCGGGTCATGCTGAAGTTGCTGCGGAAGCCCCTAACCCATCGCATCGTCATTCGACCACCCTGTATCCGGCGCAAAGGCCTGAACCATCAGCAAACGATGTCGAAAGGCTCGACCCACTGAGAAGAACCGAAGAACCCAAAAAACGAAAGCCCTGACTCAATTGGATTTCTCCAAACGAATCAGGGCCCTCAAAAATGGTCGGGGCGACAGGATTTGAACCTGCGACCACTTGCACCCCAAGCAATGCCGGTTGCCGTCCAACCAGCATCAGGCGTTCGCAACCAGTTCGTTTAGCTCGTAGAACCGGGGCCACCGATTCCAGCCGGTCGCAACGGGTAGCAAGGTTCATCACGCCTCTTGCTGCTGCCTTGCTACTGGCCGTGGCAGTCGCTGTGGCAGTTGAGCCCTTCGCACACTTGAGCGTTGCTACTTCCTCGTGATGTCGGCAGAAAACGGCTCCGTTGAACGACGACCAAACACCGGAGCATTTATGAAAGCCGCATGGGCCCGCCTTGAAGCAGCACTGAACACCATCGATTCGAAACTTGTCGAGCGGCTTGGCCCGCCTGCGACTGTCGCCCAGATACAAGCGTGCGAGAATCAACTCGGTCTTCAATTCCCGACACAGTTTCGGGAAAGCCTTCTCATTCACGGCGGCGAGCCGCTTGTTCCAGTACCCGGTGGTGCCAACTTCACGACACAGGGCGTCTTCCAGCAGGTTCAAATGCTCACGCCCCAAATGATCGAATCTGAGTGGCGGGTTTGGAAGGACGACATAGGCACCTGGAAAAACGAAGCGGCCGCCTTGGGCCCGGTGAAGCCCATCTGGTGGAGCCCAAAGTGGGTACCCTTCACTGTTGTTAACGGAAGCACCTACCATCACTGCTTGGATCTTGACCCGGCGGCCGGAGGTGCCCACGGGCAGGTCATTGAGATTGGCATGAAGGAGGAGAACAGAATCGTCGTGGCCGCGAGCATTCACGAGTTCATCGAGAATCTCGCCAGCGATATTGAGGCTGGAGCCTTCGAGTTCGACGGAGACGTTCTCAACCTGACTGAGGATGCAGCCGAAGACCGTACGCTTGGGGGCTGCAAAACCAAGTGGGGCTCCGGGTGAACTCTGATTCAAGTCTGCGGAACACCTTACCCGCTCGAAATTGCAGACGCAGGGTCAGGTCGCCCGAACCGCAGGTACACGTCACGAAACAACGCCGAGACAATTGCCATTGAGGCGAGCAGAAACAAGGCCGAGCCAACCCATTTTCCAAGCGAAGTCGGCTGATCAAAATTGCCACCGAAAACCAAGGCTGCGCCAAGGAGGACGAGGCAAAAGAGTAACAGGGCAGGCACAACGATAACCAGACTCGTTCTACGTGCCTCCGCTTTACCAACAGGCTGACCGCGAACAAGTGAGAGCCCAATCGACACCATGAACCCACCGACAGCGGTGGTCACGAACCCAGCGTAGGGGATTGTCGGAAGCAAGCCGGTGACGTTGCCCGTGTAAAGCACCGCCCCCACAAGCCAGCAGCCCAGACCACCGACGGAAAGGACGATTCCCAGGCGGTACCGTTGACCCTTCGTGTTCGGCTCCAAATTCAATGCTCACCTCGTGAGAGCCGAAGTAGCCGAATACCCGACCGGCACGCAAGGCAGTTCGATCACCGGTTCCGGAATAAGATGCTCAACATGCCTTGGTGTCCAACGATGCCAACCCATGTCAATGCGCACTACACCGTTGCTACATCGACTATGCCCCTCGCAGCCGCTCAGGGCTCCGCCGGGGCACATGCCCATCACCCCGGCGCAGAACGCGGTCAATAGCCACCGACCCGCTGAGCGTCTTGCGGCGAAAGTAATTTCACTGCCGCAGATCTGGTCACCTCGCGGGTATTCGACGCATGCGGTGACGAATGCAATGTCCGCACGGCGATCACCATCGGTGTCAATGGCCTTGGGCGCTACCGTCAGTACCTTCTCAAAGTGTGGGCTGTGAAGCTGTGTGAGTAGGACCCGATCTGGCTGGTCGAGCTTGATCGAGGCTGGGCTGGGAGGATCAGCGCAATATCGTTGGGACCTTCGGGCGACCGGTAGGGGAGGCGAATGCGATAGCTAAAACGGTCGGGTTCTTCCTCGACCAGATTCGCCTTCAGTCTTCGCAGGGCTCCGTTGTAGACCTCGAACACGGTCACGCCGGTGTCATCAAGCTTCTTGTCTACGAAGAATTGCAAAGAGCGATGTCGGTCGTCGTCGGTGCCCTCGGACTCAGTGCTCGCGAACTTCACGACGAACCCTTTCGGAGACAAACCGTTGTGCGCAGCTGGTTTGGCCGCCTGCGCACTTGCACTAAGAAGGCCTTCACCACTGGCGGCGACCGAGAGAACCGCCAATCCAACCATCAGTTCGACCTGTGTCATCGATGCCCTTTCCTTCCATCGCGTCGCGCTACCAGCACCTTTTGAACCTGAGCAGGAGCTAACCTACCGCTTCATAAGGTCTCGCTGCGATCAAGTGGTCGGCCTAGCTCGTCATCGACCACCCTGCATAGCTCCGGCGCAAAGGCTTCAACGAATCAGCGAACGATGTCGAAAGAGTCGACCCACTGCGGATTGAGAAGAACCCAAAAACGAAGGCCCTGACTCAGTTGGATTTCTCCAAACGAATCAGGGCCCTCAAAATGGTCGGGGCGACAGGATTTGAACCTGCGACCACTTGCACCCCAAGCAAGTGCGCTACCAGGCTGCGCTACACCCCGAAACGGCAACAGACGCGGGGCCTTATGCCTGCGTGGCCGAGCTGGGTCAAGCCATCTCAATCATCATCGTCATCAGCGGCTGCATCACTGGTGTGTCCTTCGTCCTCATCTTCGGCCGAAAGTTCATCTTCAGCGATGTACCCATCGTTGAGATCGGCCTTCAGCACCTGGCTGGGAACGAACTTCACCACTCGACGCGCGGTGATTTCGATCGGCTGCCCACTCTGAGGGTTACGCCCGGGTCGCGCTCGCTTGTAGCGAGGCTGAAAATTCCCGAAGCCTGAGATTTTGACCTTGTCGCCACGCTCGAGCGTTTCTTTGAGCGTGTCGAAAACCAACTCTACTAACTCAGCTGACTCCTTCTTCGAGAAGCCCACTTTCTCGTAGACGCTTTCGATGATGTCCGCTTTGGTCATAGGCCTCAGAGCCTACCCGGAGCCCATGCCAAGTCAACATGCCGACATCACAGTACTTTTACCGAACCCTGCAGACTTGCAATTAATTCAATAATTTCAGCAATTTACGACCTTAACGCCCCACCTAAACGTTGGCTCACCTCAGAGACAATTTTCTGGTGCGCCTCAGTGACCTCGACATCGGTGAGCGTTTTGCTCGATGAGCGATACGAAAGCGCGAAGGCCAAGTTCTTCTTTCCTTCACCCACTTGCGGGCCTGAGTAGACGTCAAACACATTTACGTCATCGACCAACGGCTGGCCCACTTCCAGAATCACCGAGCGCACCTGTTCAGCCGGTAGCTCGCTGGGGACCACCACCGCCAAGTCTCGAAGCACTGAAGGAAACCGCGACAACGCCTGCGCTTGGGGCACCAATTGCGCTTCAGCCAAAAGGGCCATGGCATCGAGTTGAAACAAA
>JAYUVR010000117.1:0-10349 GCA_043753955.1 Archangium sp.
GACGTATTTGCTCGCGGAGGTGGGTTTCCATTCGATGGGCTCGTCACCCACATTCATGAGCGTCACCATTTGTTCGGGCGCATCGCGGGTGAGCAAGAGTGAGCTCGCAGAGACCGTCAGTTTCCCCGGACGCTGTTTATGGTCTTCGAGTGCATCGAGGGCGGCTTTGGCATCAATAAGCCCAGCACCACAGCCCTCAGTACAACGGCCTGATGGGTTCGCCGTCGACGTCAACACCTGGCGCACTTCCATGGCCGTGAGCGAGGGCTTCACGGTTTTCAGCAGAGCAACCACACCGGCAACATGGGGAGTCGCCATGCTCGTGCCCTGAAGCCCCTTGAGAATCCACGCCCGACCTTGACGACCCAACGACCAAACGCCATCACCTGCCCCATCACCATCGACATCTTCACCAGTCGCCCCACCTGGGGCCATTACCGTCACTTCGCGCCCAAAATTGGAATAATCCGCTCGCTGCCCACGCCGAGTGGTGGCTCCGACACAAATGACATTGTTTTGATTACAGGGACAGGCGGTTGCTGCGTCCTCGTCGTCGTTCCCTGCCGCCACCACCACGACTGCTCCCGCAGCGACGATGGCATCAATGGCTTTCTGGTAGCTGGCCAATGGTGAGTTTTTGCCGCCGAGACTCATGCTGATGACCGCAGCGGGATTACGGTTAACCCCAAAGTCAGATACGCGGAGCCCGGCGGCCCAGTACATACCCGCGATGATGTCAAAATTCGTGCCCGCACCATTGATACCCAGTACACGAATGGGGACCACGCGGGCACGGCCGGCGGCTCCGGCTCCGAAAGCGCCGTTGTCACTCACGGCAGCGATGGTGCCTGCGCAATGAAGGCCGTGCAGTGTGTAGCCTCCGTTTGCTCCTTCTTCCTCGAGGTCTGTAGGGTCTGCGTCCCACCCATCACCGTCGCCTGCTTCATCAACGTCGGTAATGAAGTCAGCACCCGGCAACAGGTTGGCCTCAATGTCTGGGTGAGGAACGATTCCCGTGTCAATGACAGCCACAACAGTAGACGGCGCACCTTGCGTAATGTCCCATGCTTCAGGCAATCGAATGGCCTGGTAGTGCCACTGATATGAATAGTGAACGTCGTTTGGTACCGCCATTTTGTGCGCTCGAATATTGGGCTCGATGAATTGAACCCCGTGCGCCGTTCCTAACAGTTGTACCAATTGACGAATTGCTGCTGCATCGATGAGTTCCCCCGAGGTTCGACATTGAAGAAGTACGAAGGTCTCAAGAATACGTTTTTCAATGACGCAGTCAGTCCCTTGAACACGAGCTAGAGAAATGAGGTCGTCGACCAGGCTCGGTTGATCAACGTTGAGCACCAGCTGCCCAGGGACAATGTCCGCATCGATGACGTCGGGAAATGGCACTCTGCGAAGATTCGAGAGTGCGGCGCGGGGCGAGTCACCCACTTGCGACGCCGTTGGGGAAAACTGCCGGGCAGACAACGCCTGGCTGGTGGCCTTCATCAACACTCGTACCTGACCTGATGCGGTGCCCACTGCGGCTTGCTTCGGCATGCCGGCATCAGGCGATGCAGGGGGAACAGACACAGGTTCAGCAACAGGGCAGCCCAACAACGTCACCGCCATGAGAATCAAGGGAGTTCGAATCATGCGGCGCGCTGGCTGCAACTCGAACGCCAAAACAAGTCGTTGATATTAGGCTCAAGGCGTCACACGTTCCGTATGGCCGGGGAGACAACGCGGCCGGCGACATCGTTTTTTTGGGTGTGGGGGAGTTACAGAACCAGAGAGAGGTGAGGTGTGAGCGAGTCGGCAAAGCGGATGGTTGAGCAGCACCTTGCTTCCCGCGGCATCACTGATGCGCGGTTGCTCGACGCTTTCCTCGCGGTGCCTCGTGAAGAGTTCGTACCGCCGGCCCTGAGGGAATCTGCGTACGATGACGTACCTCTTCCCATCGCCAGCGGGCAAACGATTTCACAGCCCTATGTCGTCGCCCTGACGCTCAACGCGCTGGCCCTCACGGGAAGTGAACGGGTTTTAGAAATCGGGACCGGCTCTGGCTACGCGGCGGCTGTTTTGAGCCGACTGGCCAAAGAGGTTTACACCGTTGAACGGCTGGCGCCGCTCGCGGAAGAGGCGAAGTATCGTTTGACCAAACTCCGCTATCAGAATGTGCATGTTCATCGGGGCGACGGAACGCTTGGTTTGCCCGAACACGCGCCCTATGAAGCCATCGCGGTGGCAGCAGGAGGGCCTGACGTACCTCCAGCATTACTTGCTCAACTGACAATCGGCGGCCGGTTGGTGATGCCTGTGGGGCGAGATGAAGCGAATCAAATGTTGATACGAGTGACCCGAGTCGATGAAAAGCACCATCAAACAGTTGAACTCGGAGCAGTACGTTTCGTACCCCTCATCGGAGAACAGGGGTGGCCCAATCGCGACGAGTAAGCCTTTTAATTTCGAGCGTCCAAGAGCGCTTGGGCAATGGCCGATGCAAAAGCATCTAACGTTGACGGTTGGTCCCAACGAAAGACTTCTTGAGGGTCAAGGGCGTGGTGCGTTTCCACAATGACTGTAGGAATTGAAGAGCCGCGCAGAAAATACACACTCTTTTTTCTGGGCCGAATATCAATCCACCCTGAGGGCTCTTCGTCGTCTTGCCGGTAGAGGGCACCGTAGTCTTCACCTGAGTAAGCCAAAAAACCTGCCTGCCTCAAGCGCTGGCCGATTGAGCGACCCAATCTTTCGCGCCCTGTAACCACACGGTGAGTGCCCTCTGTATTCCAGAGCACAGCGAAACCCGGAGCGTCATCATTGCGCCAGCAATCTCGACCATCGTCGCCCGTTCCCCACGGTACTGCCCAACCGCGCGCATCAGAATGCACACTGACAATGAACTCAGCGCCAAAAGCTTCGGCTTCAGCGAGGCGCACTCGGTAACTTGGTTTGCTCACACCATCGCGAGAATGCATCACTTCAAATGAGCCCAGTTTTTTCAACGATTGAGCCAAGTGCATCACGACTCGCAGCGTGTGCACTTCCTCAAGCTGGCAAAAGCAACCATGGTTCCCCTCGTTACCTTGGGCACCATGGCCAGCATCGAGGTACACCCGAATTTTCTTTTTCTGAATTTTGGGAAATGGCAACGACTTCAAGACGGCGTCTTCAGCAGGCCAAGCCGTCAATACCAACGCGATGAACAGACTCACGGCCCATTGACGTTTGAGCCAACGCCTCTGTTCCCCTTCAACGTTGAAATACTGGATGCTGCAACAACGCGAGAGTGGCGAACCGGAGAACTTCGAACACGCCTAACGCCTTGTAAGAAAGAATAGTTATCGTCTTCCGCAACGGCGTGTGGGGACGCATAAATGAACGATTTGTCGCGCAAAGTCATTCAGAGGGTTCGACCACTTTTAAGGAACTCCCCGTGACTTCGATGCTGTTGCCCGCAACGCCCCTGAACCTCTTTCGCCCTCGTCGATCGAGCTCGCGGAGACACATCGTATGCGTTGGGAAGGACACCCTTCAATTTGGCAGCGACAGTTCTCGGCCCCTCGGGCCTTTTGAAATTCGCATTCGGGTGGAATTTGCCGGGGTGAGTTTCGCCGATTCTTGCGCGGGCGCTGGCCTGGCTCGCTCGCTTCCGCCCTACCCTTATGTTCCCGGCCGCGAGTGTGCGGGCGTCGTCGACAGCATCGGTTCCAGCATCAGCAGTTTTGCACCTGGAGATCGAGTTGCCGCGTACTTGCCTCGCTTCGGAGCCTACAGCAGGTTCATCGTGGCCGAGCCTCACGATTTGGTTCACATTCCCTCGCGCGTCAGCACACAGCAGGCGGCGAGTATGATTGTGAATTACCTGAACGCCTCTGTATTGCTGCATCACCTCGGACAAGCGCAAGAAGGTCAACGGGTCGTCGTCACCAGCGCCGCCGGAGGTATTGGGACCGCCGTGCTCGACTTGGGACGACTGGCTGGGCTCCAGATGTTTGGCATTGCCTCGGGGCCAAAGCATCGCGTCGTGTTGTCGCGCAATGCGCGCGCCATCGACCATCAAAATCAAGACATCGAAGCCGAAATTCGAAAACACGCACCTGAAGGGGTTGACCTCTTCATTGATAATGTTGGGGGAAACATTCTCGCCAAAGGCTACCGGCTTCTGCGCAAGGGCGGGCGCCTCATCAGCAATGGAGCACTGTCGGTTCGCCGTGCAAGCCCATTCTCATTTATGCCCTTGACGCTTTCTCTGTACGGACGCCGTCTCATTCCAGACAGAAAAAGAGTGTTGTTCAACACAGGCCTCAACCCCATCGTTGCTCAAGACAAGAATTGGTATCGACAACACATGCGCCAACTTCTGTCGCTCGTTGCGCTCAACAGAATCACGCCTCTCATCGACCGCATAATGCCGCTTTCACAAGCGGCGAACGCGCATCAGCTTCTCGAGGCTGGTCAAGCACGAGGCAAAATCGTCTTAGATTGCCGCCTCTAGGGTGGTTCCGCGCCGTCTCCAGATACCCGCTTCCTTCTTCTTTATGCGTCACGAGAACATGAAGAACAGTAACTGTGGCCACCGGTGTCTAAGGGAGCCAATTTCACCGGACCAACGGAAATCCAGTGCAACCTTTGGGGTTGCCTTTGAATGCCTCGTCGAGGTGCAGCTGACAGTCGGGCGTTCCAGTTGCGAGGACTTCGCCGTGGCCAGCACGTCGCTGTCGTTACCCTGACAATAAGCACCGCTTCCTACTGAACGAAGGCGACCAGAGGGACGGTTACAATCACGCCGGCGCCTAACGTAATCCCCGAAAAGAGTGGTCGACTCAGTCCTGGTTGGCTCGTAGTGAGAAACCCACAGATGCCTCCCGTGATGGCTCCAATGAACGCGCCAAGAACAAAACCAAATATCTTGCCATAAGCTCTGGAATCGGAGATGGCGAACCCGAGGCCGGCCCCGAGAGGGATGCCGCCAACCACGCCGTTGAATGTGGCCACTGCACGTCCGAAGGGCACGTCGCGCGCCGCGTAGCTCAGCCCGGTGAGACCAGCTGCAATGCCCAATGAGGCGGCCAGGAAAATGCCAGTGCTGTTACTTGGGTATGACCTAACCCTTTGGGAACTGTCCGGCAGCCCATCGGTCTTTGGGTTTGTGAGTGCTTCCGAATATGGACTTTTTCGCTTGAGGACATTGCATTCGTCAGGAGGATGCATCGAGGAAGTGCAAATGGAATGAAAGGCATTCGTTTTCAACACGTCGGCGTCTGTTCCCGAATCAACCCACAGAAGCAATCCCCCGAGTTGGGCACCAACGCCCGAGGAGAGGCGCATCACCCGATCGATCGCATCGATGACTCCCTTAATGCTTTCACGGTCGGCGCCTTTAAGAGGCTGGGCACTGAGTGCTGCGGCAGCGTTGGGGTCGCCGTTGAGCGCTAGCCCCACGATGCATTCTCCATGTGTTTGAGGGTCGAAACTCGCCAGCCCACCCAGGATATCGTCGAGCGACGCAGCCCAATGAGCGCGGCATAGCAGTCGCCTCTTCAGCTCCAGCTGAGGATCCTCATCGCAGTGTACCCGAGAGATGGAAGTCAAACGCTCAATAGCAGCCCGCAACTCCTCCGGCTCTGAATGATCCAAGCTGCCTTCGCAGGTTTCAAAGGCCTTAATCCAAGGCGCCAACAGACAAGTCTCGGCATGCGGTGGGGCGTTGTTCACTGCGTCTATGAAAGCCTTGCACCCGGGCTCATCTCCAGCTCGAGCAAGGGAGCTCAAGGTGACGACGACCATTGCAGAGCAGCTGACCAGCTGCAGAGGCCCCATGACATTCCTCTACGTTGAAACAAAGGTTCTCAGCAATCACTTAACGAAGGGCGAACGAGACACTTGATCGATGTCGATTCTGGACCATTGACGTTTGAACCGCCATCCCGTTCCTCTCAACGTTGAAATACTCGACGCCGCAATAAAGCAATACCAAGTAACCACAACCCCATCAAAGATGCCGGAGCGACGGCGCAGCCTTTTCCCAAGCACGAGTTGCCTTGTATGACTTCGAGAGAACCTCCAGTACCGTCTGTAGTATCGATACACTGAGAGCTCGAGCGCGCACTGACGTTGCCTCCGTTGTCGACCGCAGCCAGTGCAAAACAAAAGTACTTTTGGTCAAACTCTTTTCCTGACCGTATGCCCCCAAAAGTAAGGTCTGCGGTGAAGGTGTGGCTCTGATTGTTATCAGGTTGAAAGAGGTGCGTATATGCGTTGCTTTGCGCTTGTTCTGCGGTTTCTCCGAAAGAGATTAGAAAGCGCATGTCTTTGTCGGCGGTCACATCGTCGGTGCCTGTAGAGGCGTCCAAATTCACCACGAGAGCATCGGGTTCGACGCACGAAATTCCCGCACCATTGCAGCCATCTTTTATCAGTCGAACAAGCATTTTTTCGACTCTCGGTGCTGACGGAGCAACGGCGTCAGTTCCTGCGTCAGCACCCTCAAGTCGTGAGCCCACCACTTGAGCGGTTTGGAGGCCGACAGGGGCAATCGCCCGGCTGCAGCTCCAGGAGACCGTGGCAACGAAGGTCATGAGCACAATGCTGATTCGAGAGACGTTTTGTGTAGAGATCATTTCGTAGGCGCCTGTGCAAGGCAGCGCCCGCGGCTAACTCTCCGTAATTACCAATTCGTACTTCTGATGCTCTGACACGAGAGTCGTAACTTGAAAGAGTTCCACACTTATTCAAGCTCGACACCGAAATGCGCCAACAAGCACCTCACAGCTGCTTCCTTCTCTATTTAACAATGGAGACACAGGACAGTCTCGTTGCCCTCCTCGACTGTCGTTCTCTCATCAGTTTTACGAAGCGTTCCGCAACGCGAGCTCAAAGAGTTTCGGCGCCCGAGCCAGCACTTCAATCACCGACCGACGCAATCGAGGGCGCTGTGCAGTCCACACCAACAGACGCGCCAATCGTGCATAGCGTGAAAACGCTTCCTCTGCGGCTGCTTCGTAGGTGGCGAAAGCCTCGATTGCTCCGGCCTGAGCCAACACGCCTGGCAGCACCGCAGCCAATGCTTCCGCGCCCTGAAAGGCCTGCGTCAGTCCTTCGCCGGTAATGGCATCGACGTAACCCGCCGCATCGCCCACCAGGGCGAACCGTTGAGCGACCCGCCGTTTCACTTGCTGCAGCAAAGGCCCCGCGCCTTTGGGGCTCGAATCAAAACTGACTCCTTTGAATTGCGCTTCCAACTTGGGAAAGCGAGTGAGCAGCGCATCAAAACTGATGTCTCCCTTAAGCGCGCCGGCTTCCCATAAAAAAGCCACTCCGATGCGACGAGCGCCAGCAGGGGTCAAGTACGCTTCCACTCCAGGAGCAAAGTGCACTTCGACGGCCCGATTCCACGGCGCCACTTCAAGATGTCTTCGTAAACCAAAGCGCCTAGATGAAGCTGCTGGGCCAGACAACCCTTCTCGTTCTCGGCAGGCAGAATGAAGCCCATCTGCGCCCACCAACACTCCGGCGAAGAAAGGCCCCTCGTCAGTCGACAGTTCGACCGCGTCATCTCGACGGGTGTGACTTCGGACGCCGGTTCGTTCATGGAAAACCACTCCCACTTCGAGAGCGCGGGCGCGCAGTGCAAAAGACAATGCCAACCGTCGCACGCCCAGGCCCCCTGGAGCAGGGAGCTTCCCTACCGCGCGCGTACCCGACTCTTGCTCGTAAATGATTGAATCGAAAGGTGCACATTCACGCTCATCGAGATGTTTCAAAGCGCCTAAACGTTCGAGCGCGGCCAACCCCGGAGGCATCAGCCCTTCTCCACACGCTTTGTCGATGGGGCCCGACTGCTTATCAAAGACATGCACCGTCAACCCCCGGAGCGCAGTCCCAATTGCAGTCGCAAGGCCTGCGGGACCGCTGCCAACGATGGCGACGTCGCAGTTTGGTTTCACAATTCAGCTCTTTTCGCTCTTCCCACCTGCTAGCGGAATCATGCGCGGCGTTTTGGCAAAAGAGGACTGATACGCTGACCCCAACGCCTCTTCTTCAACCCTCACCCGCACCCTCAAAAGCAATGCATTGCCAATGGTGAAGACTAACGATGTCAACCAAGCTCCATGCACTAAAGGCAAGACACACAATTCCAACACCACCGCCACATAGTTTGGGTGTCGAATAAATCGATAAGGACCATCAGTCACCGGAGCCGCCGTCGGCAAAACAATCACTCTGGTATTCCAACGACGCCCCAATGTGGTGATGGCCCAATACCGTAGAGCCTGAGCGGCGATGGCCAAACCCAAAGCTAAAAACCCCCACATTCCCGGGAAGACGCGATTCAGAAGCCAAGGCTCTGCGACACAAGCGACCAAAAATGCGGCGTGAAATACAGTCATCACCCGGTAGTGAGGGAGACCGAATTCTTTGCCGCCCCGCTCAAATGCCCACGCGGCATTCGACAGCGAAAGTCTGAGTTCAACCAACCGTTCTACGCCCACCAGTGCAATGACGCCCGTGTAGAGCCACAGCGAGCTCACCATTGCAGCAGCACCAACTCCGCACAGAAACCAGGGCCCATCGCCATCATCAACCCTACGTCACCGGGCTTGGCCACTTTTGCCTCCAACAAATCAGCCAACACATACAAGACAGACGATGACGAAAGGTTTCCGACCGAGCGCAGCGATTCCCAACTTCGAGCGAGGGCGCCTTCAGGCAATTCTAAAGACGACTCAAAAGCTTCTAGCACTTTAGGCCCACCTGTATGCGCGACCCAGTGTTTTACATCACCGCGCGTAAGGCCATGGCTGGCCAAAAATGCATCGACATTGCCTCGCACGTGTTTGAGCACCATCTCAGGCACTGCTGCTGTCAACACAACCTTGAAGCCTGAATCAAGAAAGTCCCAGCCCATCACCTCTTCAGTGCCCGGGTAGAAGACCGATTGTGAGGCCACCACCCGAGGGCCTGCGCCTTTTGCGTCAGCTCCGCGAAGGACGACAGCCGCCGCTCCGTCACCAAAGAGGCCCGCCGCGATGAGGTTTGAAACCGAAATGTCATCGCGCTGAATGGTGAGGCTGCACAATTCAACCGACAGCAGCACCGCGTTCTGCTTGGGAAAGCCGCGTAACAAATCGCTGATGCGTGCAGTACAGGCCACACCTGCAACACAGCCCAAACCAAACACGGGCAATCGTTTAACGTCGCTGCGCAGCCCCAACACATTCACCAATCGCGCATCGATGCTGGGAGTCGCCAAGCCCGTGATGCTCGTGAAACACAACACATCAATATCAGTCAGCTGGAGCTCTGCTCTGGCCACCGCTTCCCGCACGGCACGTTCACCCAAATGCAAGGCTTCACGAATCCACACTTTGTTGCGCTTGGCGAAAGTATTGAGGGCTGGGTACTCGGCCATCGGCACGGCCAAATGGCGACCACGCACTTGCACTGAAGCATGCAGCGCATCGACGCGTGCCGAATTGAACGAACGATGTTCGGCCCACAAAGCCTGCAGTGCGGTCGAAAGTTCGCTTTGGGTGTAATAGTTATTGGGGACTGCGCGGGCGACGCTGGCGAGAAGAGGAAATGACATCAGGTGCGCCTTCTAACGACATGGGTGCAGTCGCGCTCATCCTTCAACACAGTTATGAAGCAACCTGAAGCTGCAGCGCCTGCAGCACTGCCGCGGTCATCGCATCACAACGACTGCCCATGAATGAAAACAACTCTTTACCTTCGTCGGCCAGCTGGGCCTGCAATGATGTTTGGAGCGAGCGTCTGGCCCGGTGCAAGCGCACTCGCACCACTTCTTCAGTGACGCCAAGCGCTTCGCTGGCTTCAGGGCCGCTCAACCCTTCAACGTCACACAGCACCAACACGGTGCGCAATTTCAGAGGGAGCGCATCGACATTGCGACCGAGCACTTCGCGCAATTGCCGGCGATGCGTCTCTTCATCAGGGCCAGGGAGGGACGAACGGGTTTCATCTACATCATGGTCATCGAGTGACTCTTTCATGGGGGCTCTACGGCGCAGGCACTCGTGAATGACGATGGTCAAAGCCCAGCCTGAAAAGGACCCTCGACCAGACCACTGGGGCAAATTACGAAAGATGGAAAGCCAAGCCTGTTGCGTGGCGTCTTCGGCTGCGGCGTCGTCGCCCAACTGCGCACGCGCGGCCCGAAAAAGGCGTTGATTGTACCGACGAACCAGCCGCTCGAAGAGCAGGCCTTGACCACCGACGATGCTTGAAACCAACGCAGCGTCTTCTTCTGGAGGCTGGATATCCATAGTCAGGCAGAACCTCAAAAGAGTGAAATCGTTACATCACCTCAGGGGAAACCTAACGAA
>JAYUVR010000118.1:0-6709 GCA_043753955.1 Archangium sp.
GAAACATGACGCTGCACTCGGGACATTGCCATTACCACCCAGAGCGTCTTGGGCTCGGTATTTGTGTCGAGTGCCGCAACGTCATTTGTCAGGAATGCACCACTCAGTTTGAAGGCATTAATCGCTGTGCGACGTGCCTTGGGAAGCAACTCGCTCAGGCACGTACTCTGCCCCAACGGAATGACTGGTCTGCAGTCAATATGCTGTTTGCACTGATGTCTATCGCGGGGCTCTTCGGCAGCTTTTACGCAATCGCAGCTCTTCTCCGCAGGTGACTCGTGGCCGTCGATGCCCTCGAACTTCGGCCTCGCAATGCGATCGCCATTTTTGACGCCGCAGTCCATCTTTGCGCCTCGACCTTTGCAGTGTGGTCACTGACGCTGCCGAGCAGTGCACTGTTAGTCGCAGCACTGTTTTTTACCGTTGAATCAGCGCAAGGCCACCGGCCGCTATTTCTTCCAGTCGCTTCATTCACCTGTGCCTGGGTCCTTCGCTCAATCAGCCAGGGAGCGGCGTGTCATTCCATCGAGCAGCATGTGTTGGGCAATACTGCTCCTTCAACGCGCGCCAGCATGTGGGCCGCGCTTCAAAGAGCCCCGAGTCTTGTCATCGCTTCCGCGTGGATGGCGGCGTTCAATGCGATGCTTTTGGTCTTCACTTTGGGCATCGGTTTTCTTTTCTTAGGCGCCCATGCGGTTGGCTACGCAGCCACCATGCATGGCCAAGGTCACATGTTTAATGTGTACCAAACTTGTTCGAAACTGCTCGGGCCATCGCGTCACGTCGCCGTCTGGGTGCGTTTCTGCGGCCTGAGCCAATTCATATTCGGTCTCAATCTGCATCTGATGACGCAGCTGTGTCTGGTGTTGGCCACAAGCCTATTTGGGCTTGAGGTCAGCTTCCTGAGCCGCTTCGCTGCCTTCGACAACCCCACCTGGCTCTTCACGCTCGCGGGCCTTACCTTCGCTCTGTTTGAACCCATACGCGCAGCCGCGGCCGCACTCCTGCTCATAGATGGGCGCGTGAGACAAGAAGGGCTCGACCTCGTCGCTCAGGTGCAACAATTGCCTCCACGTAAGACGTCACGCGCTGCTGCAGTCGCCCTGGCGCTTGTGGCCTTGCCTGCATTTGCAGAATCAGCCTTGCTCGAGCGCACTTCGAAAGTCATCGATGCTTGCGACATGACTCTCGACAGTGAGCCACTTTTAACTCGCGTCATCCCCGATGATGAACAGTCTGCATTCTCTCGATTCATCACCCGCGTTGAACACAAGGCCTACGAAGAAGATGATTGTGAAGGTGCCGAAGCCGATTTGGGCGAAGGGCTTCAGCTTTACGCAGAACTCGGTGACGGCAGTTCGCCCATTGCCATTGCTGACATAAAAACCATTCTGGCCAGGCCCGAATTCGAAACCGCAACTGCTGACGAGAATGAGCCTGACGTTCAAAAATCAGACGACACAAGCCTCACCTGGTTTGAAAAATTAAGTCGCTGGCTTAGACATTGGCTCGATGAGCAAGAGGCCAGTAAGCCAAAACCCTCAAACAATACACACACCGCTGGCGAGACTGTCGCCACCATAGTGATGCTCGGCGCGGTGATATTGATTATTGGCATTCTTGTCTTCGTTCTGAGCCGTCTTGGTGAGAAAGGGAGCAAGGCTGCCATTGAAGATTCCTTAACGAGTGCCTCACAAGCACTCGAGTCTGACGCTCACAACGCACTCTCAAAACAACCAGAGACATGGGCACAACTGGCTGACGCGCTGGCAGCCAAGGGCGCATATCGAGAAGCCATTCGCCATCTTTATTTGGCACTGCTCTCAAAACTTCACCGCGATGGGGCCATCAATTACGTCACCAGCTTAAGCAACTGGGAATATCTCTTTGCCTTCAATGGCGCCTCTTCCATCAAAACTATTTTTCACGAGCTGACCTCGCACTTTGATTTTGCGTGGTACGGAAATCTCGGCATCGATGCCGCTGCATATGCACATTTTCGCGGCACGGCAGCGCCTTTGCTCGCTTCACATACAGAGCGAGCACCGTGAACGATCGTTTCCCCCTCGCCATGCTCGGTGGAGTGGTACTGGTGGGCGCCTTAAGCTGGTTCGTGATGCGAGGTGCTCAACGCGGAAGTTTCGCGGAAACCCTCTCAACGTTAAAAAGTGAACCCGATGGCGCACGCGCTCTGTATGTATTTCTTTCCGAATCGGGGTTGCCTGTTGCTCGACACTCACAAGATTTGACCTTCATTCCTCCCAAACGAAACCTGGTGCTCTTAGGCACTCGATTCGACGACGAAGAAGCGCTTCATCAGAAAAGTTTCGACGGCAGTTCGGTCGACGCTGGCGAAACAGATGATGAAAAGGACGTCGAGCGGAAAGCCCAAAAATGGGGAACACCTTCCATCACGAAGGAGGAAACCGAAACGCTCCTCACGCATGTCAGAAATGGCAGCACCGTCATTTACGTGCCGGCCACAGATCATCAGTCGAGCTCGTTTCTCAAAGCCCTCGAAGTGAGCGTTCAAAAAGCTGCTGACGTACTCGACAAACGAACACTCGTTCCCGCGCAGCCGAGCCGTTACGTGCGACATGTTCAGCGCGTCATTACCCCCATCGACGTGTTCTTCGAATTGCCCGATGGAGCGGTGCCCCTCCTGGTAGATGAAGTCTTCGACAAACCCGTAGTCGCGTCCATTCCCTATGGCCAAGGGCGAGTGATTCTCATCGGCGCTTCAGAACTGACGATGAATCGCACTCTGGCCGTGGCCGACAACGCGCAGTTCTGGCATTCCTTGATCTCGACGGTTTCAGGCGCAGGTCCAGTCTTTTTCGACGAATTTCATCACGGGTTTACCGGCTCACGCTCGTTAGGCGAATTCGCAGGAAAATACGGGCTCCATTTCGCAGTCGGGCAGCTCTTGCTGGGAATAGCACTCTGGGCATTGTCTCTTCGTCGCTTCGGCTCGCCGCGAGTCATGCTCGATGAACAACGAGTCGGAGGCACCGATGCTCTTTTTGCAACCAGTCGGCTCTACCGCGAAGGCAAACACTTCAATCACGCCGCTTCGAGTATCGTGAAACGCTTGGCTGCAGAAAGAGCAGGTGTCAGCATTGCCCTCGAACCTGAAGAGATCGCTACCCTCATTCAGCAGCGCGGCAGAACAGACTTGGCCCGCACATTATTCGAGCTCACCCGTGCTGCCCGCGCGACCGCTTCTGAAGCTGATCTCGAGCACGTAGCAATGCGCTGCGCGGCTGCCAGACACACGCTCAAAACCTCACCTCGAGAACACACCCCATGACTGAATTCGACAGCGCAGTAGAACTCGCCAAAACCATCCGCATCGCCAGTCTGACTGAAGTGCGCAAAGCCGTGGTTGGGCAAGAGCAAGCACTCGAACTGATGCTCTGTGGCCTCATCGTTGGCGGGCACGTGCTGCTCGAAGGTGTACCTGGGGTTGCGAAAACGTTGATGGTCAAGGCGCTGGCACGAAGCATCAGCGCCGAATTCAAACGCATACAATTCACACCCGATTTGATGCCGACAGACATTTTGGGAACGAGTATTTTTGATTTGAAAACGCAAACCTTCGTACTGGTGCGCGGGCCTATATTCACTGACCTTTTGCTGGCCGACGAAATCAATCGTGCTCCCGCAAAGACCCAGTCGGCCTTGCTTGAAGCGATGCAAGAGCGCAGCGTTTCGCTCGAGGGTAAACACACACCGCTCTCACCCCTCTTCACCGTATTTGCGACTCAAAACCCGGTTGAATCAGAAGGCACTTACCCACTGCCCGAGGCTCAACTCGACCGTTTTCTCTTCAAAATTGAAGTGGGATATCCCAGCGATGCAGAAGAAGAGCTCCTTCTTGAATCGGTGGCCAAGGGTTTTGACTCAGGCGACCTACGCACTGCTGGAGTGCAAGCTGCAGTGACCCAAGAACAAGTCAAACAAGCCAGGCTGGGCATGACGCATGTTCGCGTCGAACCCCCAGTGCTTTCGTATTTACGCAAGCTGGTCGCCGCGACTCGGCATTCACCGCGCATTCGTTTGGGCGCTGGCCCTCGAGCTTCGGTTCATCTCCTCTTGGCTTCGAAATCGCTTGCAGCACTTCGAGGGCGCGATTTTGTCACCCCCGACGACGTTCGTTACTTAGCGGGGCCCGTACTCAAACACCGCCTCTTGCTTTCACCTGATACGGAACTCGACGGTGCCACCCCGAGTGAGGTGCTGCTCGAAGTCATGAATTCCATCGAAGTACCTCGGTAGCGCGAAAGTGATTCCTTCCGCCCGGCTGTGGCTGGTGTTTTGTCTACTGGCATTGCCGACCATGCTGGCCGGCTTCGTTGAAAGCCTTCGATTCATCATCATCGCGGTCGACCTCTTTCTTGTGTTGGCCGCCACCGTCGACTTTGTCTTAGTTCGGCGAGTCTCTCTCAAGGTTCACCGAGAATTGCCTCCCCGGTTTCAAGTGGGAGTGGCCAACGCGGTGACGATCCACCTGCTGAACGTCAGCACACGAGCAGTATGGGTTGAGATCCGCGATGACGTACCGCAGGAATTTCAAAGCCAACCTCTCGTGCTTTCGATGCAGGTGCCTGCCCAGAGCCGCGTGAAGACGCACTACGCCGTCACCGTTACCAAGCGAGGTCGGTTTGAATTCGGCGCGCTTCACATGCGAGTGCGTGGTCCTTTAGGGCTCACCTGGCATCAACGCGCACTCCCCTCGTCAGTCTCGGTGAGTGTGTTCCCAGACATGCGAGGCGCAAGTCGCTTGCTCCTCGCTGATGCAGCGCTCGACTTCGTCAATTTGGGCTTGAGACAATTGCGTCGTGATGGGCAAGGCGCCGAATTCGCGCGCCTGCGTGACTACGCACAAGGTGATTCCTTTCGAGATGTCGACTGGAAAGCGACCGCCCGTCGGGGCCGACCGGTCACCCGAGTGATGGAATCAGAGCGAAGTCAAACAGTGCTCATCGGAGTCGACACCGGTCGTTCTATGGCTGCCCAAGTTGAAGGCGTTACCAAGCTCGACCACGCGGTCAACGCGGCCCTCTTTCTCGCCTTCGTCGCCGTACGCAACGGAGATCGCGTGGGCCTCATTGTCTTTGCCGACGGAGTGAAAACGTACCTCGCTCCCGCTGCAGGTCGGGGGCAATATCGAAAAATTGTCAACGCGCTGTATGCCGCAAAACCGCATCTCACTTACGTCGACTACTTGGCCTTGTTTAAGGAACTCAATACTCGGCTGCTCAAACGCAGCTTGTTGTGCATCTTCACCGACTTCATCGATGAAGATCAGGCGCAAACCATGGTTGACCCGTTGCGACGATTGGCAAAGCGCCACATTCCGCTGTGCATGTCAGTGAAAGATGCTGCGCTCACTGCGCTTCTGGAAAGTGCTCCAGCAGATGTAGAAATGGCCTACCAACAGGCCGTCGCTAGTGAGCTGTTGCTTGAACGCGAAACCATGAAACGAAAAGTGGGTCGAGATGGAGTCACCGTACTCGACGTCGATGCTCGACAACTCTCGCTGGCCGCCGTCAATCAGTACCTGGAAATCAAAGCTCGAGGCCTACTGTAAAGCGCTCTTCGCAAACCAGTTCCGCATAAGTTTCGACCCCAAATACGCGTAGACCCCAATGCCAATCACCAACGCGAATGTCAATTTGAAGGCAACGGGAAGCCGAGGCGGGTGAATCTGCGAAACCGTGCCCTCGATGACGCCAGCCAAGACAAAGAGAGCCAGCGTTCCCAAAAGCAGTTCGAGGGCCGTCTTTCCTTCTCGTCTGAGGGCAGAGCGTCGCGACAACCCCTGAGGAGCAACCAAGGCCCGCGCGAGCACAAAACCCGCCGCACCAGAAATGACGATGGCGGTGATTTCAGGAATGCCGTGCGGCAAAATCCACGCCCAGAACCAACCTGCCATGCCCTTCGAATGGTAAACCCAGGCGAGCGAGCCAAGCATCACGCCGTTTGAAAACAAAAGCACTGCCGTGCCCATGCCAGCCGTGAGCCCGAGTGCAAAGGCTAAAAATGCGACCTGAATATTGTGAGTGAAGAGAAAGCTGGTGAACATCGCCTGCTCGCCCGCGCCTGCGACTTCATTGTCTGCCTCGAGCGCTTGTCGTTCCTGCGGGTCGACTTGACGATACGCATCGGGCACCAAGTAATGCCCCGCATTGGGGTCAAAATGCATTCCGCCCCAACCAAAAGAAAAGCCGCCAAAAAAGAGTAAGAACGCAGCTAAAAACATGCGCCACTCTCGGGCCACGGCCTCAGGAAAGCCCGTGCTGAAATACCGACCGACAGACGGGAGGCGAAATCTTTTACCTGGGTAGGTCAATGCATAAGCGCGAGCGACGAGATCATTGAGATAGCCGCTGACATCGGCAGAACTCGCCCGAGCCCGCACCCACAGGAGGTCAGACGAAGCTGATCGATAGAGCCGTGAAAGAGCTTGAGCATCAGCCAGAGAAAGTTTCCCCAACCCATCGCGCTCGGCACTCTCGAGCAGCAGCTCTAGGGAGCTCCACTTGGAGCGACGGGTATTGACGAATTCTGAAAGATCCATCAGCCGACCTCAAGGTGAGCAGAACTCAAATGAAGCACGCCTTCGCCAACTCGATACAGTGAGATCGTCATGACTACAGGCCCATCGTTGCATCTCGACAACACTCACACCGTGCTCACTCCTGAG
>JAYUVR010000119.1:0-4829 GCA_043753955.1 Archangium sp.
GCGTGAATGGCAAAGCAAGCGTCGAGGTCGAGCCGTCGTCAGACTATTTTGTCATCGAAGGCGCGGTGACGACGGGCACCAAAACGCAGCGACGGTTTACAGTCAGTTCGACGCTCGACAAAGAAAGACTTCATCAAAAGATTGATGCCCGAGGAGTCGTGCCCATCGACAAGGGTGTCTGGTCTGCGTGGAAGAAGATTGATCAACCCGCGATGTATTTTGGTTCTACCGTCAAGGCGCTGTTGACCCAGCGTGGAACGAAGGTGAAGGGGCGCGTACGCGGCGGCGTGGTGCCGCATGGTTCAAAGATGCTGTACGTGGCCCAAAGCGACACCCTCGACATTGTGCTCAAGCGCCTCAACAAAAACTCGTCAAACTTCGTCGCAGAGCAGTTGATAAAAACCCTCGGCGCCGAAGGTAAAGGCCCACCCGGTAGCCACGCCAAAGGCATCGATGTGGTGGAAGACTTTCTAGACCGCGACGTCGGCATTACACGCGGCAGCTATGTGATGAAAAATGGGTCGGGCCTCAACGATGCGAATCGTTTTTCTGCTGCCCAAACGACGAAGCTGTTGACGCATATGATGCAGCGTTTTCAGGTGATGCCCGAGTTTCTTTCTTCAGTCGGCATTGCCGGGAAAGACGGCACTTTAAAGTACCGTTTCGAAGGCAGTGATGCTGTCGGCCGCTTGCGTGCGAAGACGGGAACGCTGGAAACAGTGTCTGCGCTCTCTGGCTATGTCGAGTCGGTCGGCGGGGAACGATTCGTCTTTTCCATCATGGTCAATGACTTCTCAGGTCGCGCTGGAACGGTGGTGCCCAGCATCGACGCCTTAGGAGCAGCCATCGCTGCGACGGGCTCAAAAGCAGGCCCTTCAGCCGCCGTCGCCGCCTTGACCCCTCAGAGCGTGGTGGGGCCTTTTGAAGAACTCAAAACCCGTTTGAAAACCTACGTTGGCTTGGCGCAGAAAGGTGAGCGACAAAATGTCGCGTTGCTTCGCACAGCCTGGCGCAGTGAAAAAGATCCCGCGGTTCGCGCCATCATCGCAGATGCGTTGTATCAATCTGACCCTCGTGAGAGTGCTCATGTTCGGGTGTTGCTCGAGAGCGCGCTGCCGAGTGAAGACGTGTACGGCCGAATTAAGAAGGCGTCGCTCGAAGCGGGTTTTGATGTTCCCGTGCTCCCCTCGTTGGTTGAATTGGCTTCTGCGGGAAATATCGACGCTGCCTCTCGGCTCTTTGAATTTGTGCGCATTGACGCCAGTGATGAGCGCGCTTCGGCATGGCTGTCGGAGCAGTTGGCCATCGTCGCTACCGACGCCCCGCAAGAGGTGCTCATTGCGTTGAAGGCAACTCCTGAAGCTGAGCGCGATGTGGTCATCGACAATTTAGTGCGCGGCTTGGTGAAGGCTGCGCAACCCGATGCACCATTGTGGGGCGTGTTGAGACAGGCTCAAGGCGGCATCGACCCGGCGATGGTTTCGTTCGCTAAGAATCTCGAAACGACGTTGTCTTTGAAGATTGCTGAGGCGAAGGCTCCTGGAGTGCCGGCCGTCATGACCGTGCCCGCGGGTGACGCGCCTGCGACCAGTGGCAACGCCAGCACCGCTCCCGGTGGGTGAATGGTGTTTTGTTTTTTGTCGCAACGAATACATCATCGGCACTCATGCGAATTCTTCTTCTCATTGCGCTGCTGCCTGTTTTTGCATTCGCCAGTACTTACGAATGGGCCGATTTAAAGGCCCTCGAGAGAGACAAGTCTTGGCCTGAATTGGTCGAGCATCTTACCGATATTGTCCCTTCTCAGCGTGGGCCCGAGTGGAAGGCTTTGGCTGAAAAGGCGATTGCCGGCGTGCTTGATGTCGATGTGGTGAAAGACGAAGACACAGCGCAAGCAATGCTGTTTCAAATCGAAGCGTTGATGAAGCGCTTTGGTTGGCTTCAAGATTCGAAGGCATTCATGGCCAAGCGGGCTGAGGTCGGCCTGAAAGCCATGGGGTGGACTTACAATCGCTCTCGTCACTCTTCGGGTGATGATCCCTGGCTCGACAGTCTCAAGGCCTTTGTGGCCATCGATAAACAGACAGGAGATCTCGCTCTGCGCGCCGCAAAGTTGATTATGGGCCGACTGGTTCCCCTAGTTGCATTTCCTCTGTTCAAAACAGCGCTCGCCCAAGGCGGGGCGACGCTATGCAAAGACTCTGACCTTCAACGCTCTGTGCTCGGCGCGTTGAGCGATGGCTTGTGGAAGAAGGAAGTATCGGAGGTCTTAAAGACCTGCTGGGGCGAATTGAAGCCTTTGCTGTTGAATGAGGTGATGAAACCCGATGCTTCTCGAACAGTGAGGATGAAGCTTTGCGTGCCCTTGCACGAACACAACGGGCTCACCTCAACCGAAGAGAGAGCCCGTTGCGCATTTGAGTGAGGGTGGAGCCATTTCGTCAGCGCGATGGGCCCTGCCGTCACGGCGCCTGCTGTGGTGCGTCTTGGCAGACGACTTGGTCTGCTGTGCGATCGTACATACAGCGGCGTCCCCCCGGGTAGCCCACACTCCCGCACTTGACTCCTGGATACGACGGGAGGTTGTAGCTACAAGCGACGGAAAGCTTCGACTTGTCGTCGCACCCGCTCGGGCGAACCTCGACGTCATCGGCCCCTCCAGAACCATTCGGAACCGTCACGAACTCCGCACGGAAGCAGCCTTCGGGGCGGACATGGCATTCGCTGAAAGGGCTGGCGCGATTGGTGATGTATTCGCAGGCCTCTCCGGTGCGATTTCCGATGGTCAACGTTTGAATCAGTGGGTAGGTCCAGCCACGGCCAGAATTGCCAGCGATTTCAATTCGAAACCCATGGACAAAGGGGTTGTCATGGGCCGACGCAGGTCGCAGCTCCTTCTTGCGATGGTAGACGGCAACTGCATAGAGGCCGCTGCGCGGTAAGACAACAGCCAGCTCAGCCGTGCGGTACGGGGCGGTAAGCGCCTCTGCAATAGCCAATGGCAGCTGTCTGGCTTGTGATTTACCGTTGACAAGCTCATAGACGGCAATCACTGGGTCAGTGTACGAGGGCCGATTTTTTTGGGCAGGCGTCGAGACTGCACGAATCAAGAACTCAGCTCCGGCCGATGCGTGAAAGGTTGCAAACCCGTGTGCGCGGTTCGGATTATCCGAAAGATAGCTGATGGCGGCCGTCACATCGCGATAGGTGATTCCCCGGCGAGGAAGGTCGGTGGAGTAGTCGCCATTTGCATCAGGCCGCCCGGCATACAGGTTGTTATGCATCAGGGTTGTTAGCGGAAAATCAGCCAGCGCGAGCTGTACGCGAACTTCGCGTTCAACTGTTGAAGTCTCCGCTCCGTCATCCGCGAAGGGTGTGTTCTCGGCAGAAAGTTCGCCGCTGCAACCGACGAAAAGCGCGCCAAGAATGATTGTGATTGCCGTCTTCAGAGAAGCAACAAACCGAGGCGAAGTAGTCATGGGGCGAAGAGAAATAGCTGAAGCTTCTCTTGCGCGTCCAATCACATTCATTTCACAGACTGTTGCCGTTTTTCGAACGTTCTACACCGGAGGTGACGTTTCGATCCCCTCCGGGGCCTGAGTTCACAGGGCCGTGCACCTTGCGGTGTCGGCTTCACAATCATATTCGTGTCAAGCGCCACTGCGCCGATGCGTGCCAACACTCGGCCATCGATTGTGGCACCGGTATTCAGAGTGACCGACTGGTCGGCCATGATGGTGCCCTACCTTTCGACCTTTTATTTCAACAATGTCTGTTCAGCGTCGAACCCTTCGCTTGCACTCATTTGCGGACCGTCATCAAACTAATTGTGCGGGACGCTCGAAAAAAACCCGCAGCGACGTGAGGTTTGGGGGAATAGCGGCGCGCTCTTTGCTGACGGGGGCTCAATTTGAGGACTTGCCCGCATCGCATTCTTTCCCGAACTCAACCGCGGAAAATCGCAGCGAGTAAAGATGCGGTTGCTCTGATGCGCTGCAATGCCCTGCAAAAGTGGTTTACCCATCTGTCAGAGCGTCATGGTAGAGACTGGCGCTCCATTACAACCGCCCCGAAACGGGGTGGTTCTCGAAAGGACGACGGACATGGCAGGCGGCATCAATAAGGTGATTCTCATTGGGAACCTGGGGGCAGATCCAGAAGTGCGATTCACTCCCAGCGGTCAAGCGGTAGCGAACTTTCGCATCGCGACCAGCGAATCTTGGAGTGATAAGACCAGCGGGCAAAAGCAGGAACGCACCGAATGGCACCGCATCGTCGTTTGGGGAAAACTGGCTGAATTGTGCGGCGAGTACCTCAAAAAAGGTCGCCAGTGCTACGTCGAAGGCCGACTGCAAACGCGGGAATGGACCGATAAAGAAGGCAAGAAGAATTACACCACTGAAGTCGTTGCGAATACGGTTCAGTTTCTGGGCAGTGGCGGCGGGCGAGCTGCAGACGGCCCGGGGTATCAAGCCAATTCCTCAAAGAGCGGCGGAAATGATTCAGGGTTTGTTCCTCCAGACGATATGGGGACTCCTCCGCCAGCAGACGACATCCCCTTTTAAGTTGGCGTTTTATAATGCCTGTTGGTGACTGAGGAGCCGTCTCGTGAACGTAAAAGCTTTGCTGTGTGGCGCGGTATTGGGCGCCACGATTGCCTGGGTTCCCGCTTGCGGTGGCGCCGCCTGTGCGCCGAGCAATTGTGAAACGTGTTGTGATGCCAAAGGCGCATGCGTCGTGGCTCCCCAGAATGCGGCCGCTACATCGTGTGGAAAGACGGGCGGGCTCTGTGTTGACTGCTCAGCGTCTCTTCTCGCCTGCGATCCGGC
>JAYUVR010000120.1:0-2055 GCA_043753955.1 Archangium sp.
AGCCACAGATTTGGCGACCCCCCGCCACTAACGGTCTTTAAGTGAACAGTGTAATCACGCGGGCCGGGGTATCTCACATGCGAAGTCGACCTGACTCCGCTGAGTTTGGGGCGTTGTATGTGGCTCATTTTCGCGCGGTGTGGCGAACGCTGCGCCGGTTGGGCGTGCAGCAGGGCTCCATCGACGATGCGACTCAAGAAGTGTTCGTCACCGCTTGGCGACGGTGGGACGAGTTCGAAGGCCGTTCGACTCAGAAAACGTGGCTTCTGGGTATTGCCCTTCGAGTGGCGAGCGACGCGCGCCGTAAACAGCGGCCCACTGAAGAAGTCTCTGATGAGCTGCCATTTGCTCAACCCGGCCCTGAGACTCAAGCGGAAGCAAAAGAAACCAGCCGAGCTGTCGAGCGACTGCTGTCGAAACTGGAACCAGATCGTCGCCAACTGCTCCTGCTCGTCGACGGTGAGGGTTATTCGGTACCAGAAGTGGCGCAGGCAACCGGGGTGAATATGAATACCTTGTACACACGGCTGCGTGTGGCTCGACAACAGTTCGAGGAACTCATCATGGCCGAGGCAGGGGAATTGAAATGAAACTGCTCTCAAAAGAGGCTCAGGCTGCGCTGAATGCCCTCGAAGGAAACGAGCCCACCGCAAAAGATGAAGCGCGGGTACGCCAGAATCTCGAGCGCACTTTGAACATCGCCATTCCCTCAGCGGCTGCAGTTGTCGCCAACGCTGCCCTCGCGGCCAAAGCCACCACCGGTAGTTTCTCAAGCGCATTTGCTTCTACTGGTTTTGTCTTCAAGGTCGTCGTCTTGGCGACTTCCATTGGCGTGGGTTCGTTCGCGACGCTCGGTATCCTACAGCTGGTTCGCCAGTCAGAGCCTCTAGCAGCCACTCATTTACGAACTCAAACCAACCTTCCGTCCATAACCCAACCAGAGCCTCTTGAAGAGTTACTCCCTTTCGAAACCGAAAATCAGCCGTCTCGTTCTGAAGAAGCAGTTGTGCCTCAACGCGCACTTGAGACCACGGTTTTGGGCGAGGCTGATGCCCTTGATCAAACACCGCAATTCAAATCGCGCGACGAGAATGTCATTTCAAAACAACAATCAGCGGACGGTGAAGCGATTGCCTTGCGCCCCTCGCTTCGTCAGCTGTCACGCAACCTGGAAACTGCCACAAAACGCGCCGCTGCTCCTTCCGCGACCCCACGCACAGAGGACGGCGTGCCTGCGGCGCCTCATGTGTTGGAAGCCGACCCTGAGGCCGAGGGAACTCGTCAAGAACCCTCAACAGGCGCGGCGCCTTCATCGGTGGGTCTCGTAGGTGAAATCAACGAGCCTACGAGTTGTGACGCGAAAGAAGTGAGCCGTTCATCACAACAAGCTCGCCAACTCCTCCGAGAGCATCGGCCAGCAGAAGCGGTAGCGTTGTTAGAAACCTACCAACGTCGCTGCCCCTCGGGCCTCTGGGAAACCGAAGCATGGGCAGTGCGTCTGGCCAGTTTGTGTCAACTCGGGCGAAACGCTGAAGTCGTCGGGCTTCTGGTCTGGTTCAGAACCGAGTACCCCGCTCAGATAAAACAGCTCATGGCTGAACTCCAAGAGCCCTGTCCGGCTGACGTGCTCTACCTTGGTTCAACTCAGACAACTGCAGAATAGCGCCGTTTTGGTGTCTGAAAAACGCACTGGGCTGTTACAACGGGCTGACATGCAAAAATACCTCACTTCAAGCTTAGGTATTACTGGGTCTCTCATTTCAGACCTGCAGTGGTCCCTGCAGGCTCGTAGGGTGTTTAGGCGGCGTACTCATTGAGGCTGTCGATGAGTCGAAACAGTCAATAGAAGTGCTCCGAGGCCGTTGGACATTCAATGGCAAAACCGAGACATTCGATTGCTCAGCCGAAACGCAGAGCACCTTTCAGTGCAATCCAAATGGTGTGCGTATCGGTCTCAACAGTGAAATTAAGGGCCCTATTGACATACAACTCGAAGGGCCCGACACCCTTCGCTTTGCGGGGGTGATAATGCCCACCTATGTTACAGATAAAGCC
>JAYUVR010000121.1:0-6093 GCA_043753955.1 Archangium sp.
CTCACTCTTTCCGAGCACTTCTTCAAAAAGGACATTTTTCATGAAGATGACCCCACTCGACATTCGACAGAAACGCTTCGAGGTTTCATTTCGGGGCTACGCGACAAAAGAAGTCGAAGCTTTTCTCGAGCTGGGCGCCGGTGAATTCGAAGAAGTGGTACGGGAAAACATTTCGCTCAAAGAAGAGATGAAGCGGGTGCAAGCGCGCCTTGAACACCATGTTGAGCGGGAAAAGGCGCTTCAAGAAACGATGCTGACCGCACAACGCATCAGCGAAGACATGAAAGGGCAGGCCAAGAAGGAAGCCGAATTGATGCTTGCTGAGGCCGAGCTTCAAGCTGACAAAATTGTCGCTGGAGCCAACAATCGATTGGTTGAATTGATCAAAGAGCTCAATGAGCTCAAGCGGCAAAAGGTGCAATTCGAGTCGCATTTAGAAGCCCTGGTCGATTCGCATAAACGGCTCCTCGACAGCTGGAAGACCCAGCCCGGTGGCGAGGTGGCATACCTGGTTAAAAGATGACCCCGGGCCGTTCGGGTGGTTGCGATTGGTGAAGTTATGGCCAAATTGCCTCGATGACGGCTCTTTCACATCTTCTCGCACTGGCATTGATGGTGGCACCGCCTCCGTCAGCTGAGGCTGAGACGACGCAGATGCCGACATCGACAATGGTTTTGACCGAAGGTCACCTCGTCACAGAAGAGATAACCACCCCTCGCTTTCGCCTGGTGCACACGCAAAAAGCCAAAGGAGCGGCTGTCTATTTAGCGCGCGATATCGAAAGCATTCGCGATGACATTGCAGCACTTTTGGGTCGCGATTGGCCCGGTATTACCGAGATACGGTTGGGCTTCGGCAAAGAAGAATACGAAGCGATGGCTTTGCCCGGTGGGAAACCTCCCAGTTGGGCTGTGGCGCTCGCGTACCCGGGGCAAAATGTGGTGTTGGTCGAAGCGCATTCCCTCGTCAGCGGCGAGGGCCCCCTCACACTCCGGCACGAGTTGGTGCACGCGGCCTTAGGGCAGTTTGGCAACGTCTGGCCCCATTGGTTTCAAGAAGGACTGGCGCAAGAGCTGACTGGAGAACGCAAGTGGCGCTTAGAGCACGTCACCACTCTGACTCGCGCGGTGACTCAGAATCGGGTGTTCGACTTCGATGATTTGACTGAGCGTTTTCCTCAACAGATCGATGATGTCGAACTCGCTTATGCCCAGAGCGTCGCCTTTGTTGAATTTCTGCGAGACAGGCATGGCGTGCTCGCCTTTCAACGGTTGATCGAGCGCGTCTCCATGGGTGACGGTTTCGAAAAAGCCTTCGGAGTGGCTTTTTTCGTGCCCCTTTCAATGGAAGAAGACGCTTTTAAAAAAGAACTCCCTCGACGATATCCCTGGTGGCCGCTTCTCCTCTCTGGGGGAACTTTGGTCTGGGGTGCCACTTCTGGGTTGATGTTGCTCGCGTGGTTCAGACGGCGGAGCGCAGTGCGCCAGTTGCGCGCCGAGCAACTGCGAATCGAAGTGCTTCAAGAGGTCGCTTCGTCACTCATTGAACAGCAGGCAGCAAACGACGATGTACTGCCTGAGCCGTTTCTCTTTATGGGCCCTTCTTTGCCTTGGGTCGTCAACGTGGTGCATTTTTTTGAGCCTTCAAAAGAGGCGCGGCAGGAACGCCCAGCTCGAGCGCACAACACTTGAGCGGTGCACCTGCTCGAAAGTCAATGGAGCTGGCACCAAAGCGAGTCACATAGCGTGCTTCACGCCCGATGAGCCCTCGGTTGAGCTGCTCTTCGAAACCACGGGGATCGATTTCTACATTGCACATCGCCAAGAGCAGCCCGCCTTTGCCCAGCAAACCTTGTGCGGCAGCGACCAGGCGATGGTAATCGCGATCAGCTCGAAAGCGACTCGACGACGTGGTGGCAAAACCGGGGGGATCGAGGATGACGAGATCAAATTCCTCACCCTTCTTGGTCAGCCGAGCAAGCCAATCGAAAGTGTCGCCTGAAATGAAGTCGTAACGATCGGGCTCCAAATCGTTGAGGGCATAATTGCGTTCACCCCAATCGAGCACTTTACGCGATGCATCGAGGTTGGCCACACGCTGCGCCCCACCGCGCTTTGCCGCGATTCCGAAGCCACAGGTATAGGCGAAAGTATTGAGCACTCTGCGCCCTCGCGCATTGGCGTTGACCCATACCCTCGCGTCTCGTGCGTCGAGATACAAACCGACTGACAACCCATTGCCAGGGCGGATTTCAAACTGAGCTCCGGCTTCCCAAGCGGTCAGGACTTCTTTGGCTTTACCTCGCAGCGGTAATAGCGGAGCCAAGGTTTCACTGTCTTGCTTCCCCAGTTTGCTCGCCTCGCGGGGGCGTCTCTTCACGTAGACAGATTCGATACCAGCGGTGCCCAGAAGTTCGTCGGCAAGGGCATCTTCTTCGGGACATTCTCGGTACTCGCTGAGCACCGCGACGGGACCAAATCTGTCGACGGTAATTCCGGCGATTTCGTGGTCAAGCCACCGGTAGCACGTGGTGTCAGGTGGGAGCTGCGACACTCGTCGCGCCAACGCTTCCGACAAAACTGTCACGACTGCGCCACGCCTCCGCGCTTCCACACACTCTCGAGTGCGAGCGCATATTCTCGAGCCAATTCTAAGTAGTCAGCACCTAAGAGTTGGCCTTCTCGCAGCACCACTCGACCATCGACAATGGTCCAGCCCACTGCCATTTGGCTCAGCTGCATCAAGAGGTGCGGGGTAAAGTTGGCCAGTTCACGCGCTGGCACAAAATCGTAGACCACCAAGTCAGCCAGAGAACCGGGGTCCACGCTCCCACTCGGAGCGCCGTAAATCATGGTGCACAATTCGGCGGGCCCCCCAACCAAGAACGATGACATCATATTGTCCGGGTCGAGCATTCGGCCGGCGCGCGCCATCGACATGACTCCTGCGAAACTTGCTGAAAGTTCTTCCCACAGCGAGCCCGAGCCTGATGTCCCCAGACCGACGAGATTTTGATTTCCCAATACCGCTTCCATCCCCAATGCGGAGCCACCTTCAACCGTCTGGGCCAACCGCGGCATGTACGCCATCAGCGTTCGACTCTTTGCCAGTCGAGTGGCTTCAGCGCGATCGATGGCTCGGGCGTGCGCTCCGACAGACGCCCCACCAAGTAAACCGAATCGCTCGAAGCGGCTGACCACCCGCGAATTGTATTTCGCCCAGGTCATCGCCAAATCGTCACTGTTTTCCGCGAGCCCGAAGTGCGCTCCGATGGCCAATTCTTCTTTGATGCGACCAGCCATTCGCAACACATCATCGTCGGCACAAAACGATGCGCGTACACCCATGGAAGCACGAACCAAGGCCCCTTCTTTGCGCGACGCGGCATACCGCGCGTTCGCTTCAACCTGTGCCGGCCCAGGCGAATTGGGCACCACACTCGTTGACGCGTGCGAATTGACCAGCCGAATGCCTAAGCGCTCTGCCACTCGGGCCTGGGCATTGAGCGCCTCTTCTACACAAGCTGGCGCATGAAGATGTTCAACCACCATCGAGACGCCGCGGCGAAGATTCTGAGCGATGGAAAATGCGGTGAGCGCTTCGACTTCACCGACAGTCAGGGTGCTTTCGAGGCGCAGCTCTTGCTCAAAACGCTGAGTCTGCGAGCGCAACAACAGGTGCCCAGCCCAGGGCGTCAGTGGCCCTCCAACAAGTCTGGTGTGGGAATCGACAAGCCCTGTCATCACCAAACGACCTCGACACTTCACTTCCCAGTCGCCCGGCAACACCGGAGTCTTTTCATCTTCAGTGACGGAGGCAATCAATCGGCCTTCGACAAGTACCGACATGCCTGACCGCACTCGACCATCGGCGCGAAAGAGGCTGCAATTTTTTAAGACAAGGCGACCTTCCACGGGCCATGAACGTACCAGCGACTCGACGCCGGTCTACTTTGTTCCGATGATTCAGTAACTGTTGTCTTTTGCGAAGTCCTTCAGTTCCTTCTTTTCAAGCTTATTTGCCTCAGACTTCTGCGTGCGCTTATTGACATTCGTATCGCCAGCCAGAGCATCAGCTGACATACCGAACAGGGCTTTGACGTTGTCACCAAACAGGGTGATGACGCCGATGGCCGCAATCGCAATCAGGGCCACGATGATGATGTATTCCGTCATTCCTTGCCCGCGGGCCTTTTTGAGCAACGCCTTTTTGTTTGGTTGAGACATGGTGTTCCTTTTTCGAGATGGCGGAACTATCAACCAAACGGCAGCGAGCTTCCATACGTCAACGGGAGGATGCCTTACCCCTCGTCAATAAAGGGACTTAGACACTCGATGCCTTCGCAGCTGGGCCAACACGAATAAAACGCCGTACCAACCCTCGCTCCCGATGCTGGAACACCCCGCCGCCGCCTTGCCTTCATTGCTGACTTCGAAAGACCAAGCGCCCCTGGACAGCAGCTGCTCAGCTCCAAGCCCAACTCCGACTGAGAACGAGTAGACCCCCAGCTCGGCATCGGAGTTCACTTGCCCACTCACGGTGCCGTCCGTCGAAAAGTTCAAACCCGGAGGAAGTCTTCCATCAAGCCAAAACCACTTCGCCTCGTCAGGAATGCCTTCAGCTGAAAACGCCAAAGAGGCCGACTCACCGGGCGCCATTCGCAATGGGCCCGTCGCGGTAATGACGACAGCTCCCGCTGAAATCGACATGCCATACGAAAACGAATCCGTTCGGCCCTGCCCATCGGTGACTTCGACGGTGAATCCATATCGACCAGGGCGATTGGGCGTTCCGGAAATCGTCACGCCATCGCTGCTCGACGGCTCAAAAGCCAAACCTGGAGGCAATGTTCCTTCGATGACTTTCCACAGCACTGGCAATGAAACCGGAGCTCCACTGCCATTGATTGCCACTAAGGCTTGCGCGTATTCCTGCCCAACGACCCCGTCAGCAATGGCGTGCGTATTGAGAGCGAACGGCGCAGCATCGACGATGGTGACTGAGAAAGCAGACGAATCGATGTTCCCCACCGCGTCAGTGACACGAACGACGAAGCCACGAGTCGTGCCCAAAGGCTCTGTCGGAGTTCCAGAAATGTCGCCGTCTGAGGAAAGCGCAAGGCCGACGGGCAATAAGCCGCTGACGACTTGGTATGAATAGAAACCCGCCCCGCCGGCTGCCCCCAAACTGCAGTGATAGGGAACGAAGCGCGAAGGCGCAGGCAATGGGCGACGGTTGATGGCAAGAGAAGTGGTGACGTTTGAGACGCGTAACGAACGC
This sequence comes from Archangium sp., assembly GCA_043753955.1. Taxonomy (GTDB): domain Bacteria; phylum Myxococcota; class Myxococcia; order Myxococcales; family Myxococcaceae; genus Archangium_A. Next base: position 5,282 of record JAYUVR010000121.1, read on the forward strand.
GCCACCACCACTTCTTTCCCCTCTGCCGCCACTTTGAGCAGCACCATAAACGCGCCTGCTTGAGTGGGCATTCCGCTCAAAAGCCCTTCAATCGAAAGCGTCAGGCCCAATGGTAAAGCAGCCGGGTCAGCCAACGTGAAGCCGAATGGGCCTCGATTTCCAGCACCCGACAACTGTACTGAATAGGGCAAATTCACGGTGGCATCAGGAAGTACCGCGTTGGCCAGCGTGAGCGGCTGACTGAGCATGTTGGTTTGACCACCCACCACCCCGTTGTCAGTCTTTTCCACTTCATCAATCACTCCCTCAGGGTCGAGGAGCACGCCGATATACATCGGAGCGTCAGCCAATGTTTGCGGCAGTCGAAGCAGTTCTACCGCCGAATCGCTCTGCCCAATCGCAAGTGAAACCGTTCCTTCCTGCGCATCTCCAACAGAAGTCACCACCGTGAGCGGAATATCAACCGCAGTCACGACCGGGTTGGCCGACAAATAGTATCGATACTTCACGCCAGTGACGTCTCGGTTGCCGAGATTGGCCAAAGTGCGCGAGACGACAATCAATTCGTTTGCCCCGGCCCGAGACGGCGTCTGAATATCAACGGCTACCAAATTCGGAGCAGGACCTCGCACCAAAGTAGGTCGTGACTTTTCAAAGTTGGGTTGCCCGTTTGCTTCAACCAACCCCACGCCGAAAGCCGCCGCGAAGAAAAAGTACGACTGCGCTGCCAAAGGTTGACCCTGGAGATTCGTCACCGGAATCAGCGCATTCTCGATGGTCACCCAGCGCGACTCTCCGGGTGCCAGAGACAC
>JAYUVR010000122.1:0-10850 GCA_043753955.1 Archangium sp.
AGGCAGCCAACGAAGAAAGAGTTGCAGTGACAAATCAGGAGCACCATCACCATCGACATCGTCAGGCCGCGCATCACGATCAGCGTCGACCAACCCAAAGACGAACCCTACTTTCTTTGGGTTGAAATGATCTACCGCATCAGCCACCAGTGTCAGTGGGTTCATGGTGTCGAGCGCGATGTCACCATCAGCGACACCTTCGAATGAAAACGCAGGAGGTTCAGTGGAAATAGGACTGCTGATGGACAACTCGACATTGGCCCCACGCGCTGGCTGCGATTGAAAGTCGACCCCAGCACTCACCACGTCGCCCGCGCTCGGTTGGCTGAGCACGTCGATGCTGGCGTCGAAATTCGCATCAACATCGATGAGCCCAAAGAGCCGGTATCGGTTGGGAACGATATCGGCCATCACATAACGAGGATCGGCAGCCATGCGCTGAGCGCTGACGGCAGTTACCGCCAGAGGCACGCTCGGAGGGCCAGGAGGACCTTCCCCCAGCCGATACAAAAACACCCACGCAGACCCTTTGGCAGTTGTTTCAATCCGGCCCTGCACCACTCCAACCTGTTCAAGCGATGAAGATTCGCTCGGCTCGGTACAGCCACCGAGCACTCCCAGCGTTCCGACGACTGAGAGCAGGAATGCACGCATCAGTCTAACCTGAGCAGTTGGCGAGCCTGCTGCGGCGTCGCCAATTCTCGCCCTTTCGCTTTTGCTCGCGTCGCCGCATCTGCCACCAACTCGAAGCTGCCTTTGGCCAGCACTCCCTTTGAAAGGTAGATGTTGTCTTCAAGGCCAACGCGAGAATGCCCTCCGCGTTCTGCAACCAAGTCGACAAACGGCAGTTGATGACGCCCGACTGCGGCGCATGTCCAACTCGAATCTTCCGGCACGTACGAGCGCATAAAATCAAGTGCTCGAACATCGGCGGCCAATGCGCCTCCTACGCCGAGTACAAAATCGAAGTGTGCTGGCAGCGAAATGAGGCCTTCTTTCGCTAAGGCCCGAGCCTCATCGATCATTCCCACATCGAAACATTCGATTTCGGGTTTGAGCCCGAGCGCTTGAATGCGACGAGCGATATCGCGCACCAGCGGCCTGGGGTTCCAAAATACGTCGTTCCCAAAATTGACTGTGCCCGTCGACAGCGTGGCCATGTCTGGTCGATCGCTGCCCGTCAGCTTGAGGCCTCCGCAGCGCTCGTCTACTTCCATACCCACGGCTCCGCCCGTAGATACTTGAATGAGGACATCGCAGCGAGCGCGAATGGCCCGAATAGCGGCTCGGAACAATTCAGTGTCTTGGGATGGCTTGCCATCGGGAGTTCGCACGTGCAGATGAACCATCGCCGCTCCGGCTTCTCGGCATTTGGCTGCATCTTGCGCGATTTCTTCTGCGCTCAGCGGCAAGTAGGGCGTTTGCTCTCTCGTCGTCTCAGCGCCTACGAGCGCAGCGGTGATCACCATCGGGTTCATCGTGGCCTCCGCTGTTGCTCTTTTGGCGTCACACACGTCCCGGTCGCGCGACACACCACAATCGGCGCTTCGAGTACTTCAGCCGCCGAAGGGCTGATCGACGGCGATGCTCGAATCACTTTGCGCGCTTCGAAAGTCATCTTCCGACTGGTGTTGCCAACCTGCGTAATGGTGCCTTCGGCTTCAATGTAGTCACCCGCGTAAACAGGCGCCAAAAATTCCACCATGTCATAAGCGCGGAAAAGGCCTTCATCGCCATCGAGGCGAATGAGCAATTCAGTCGCGACATCGCCAAACAGCCCTAACATGCGAGCGCCGTCGACCAAATTGCCACCGTAGTGGGCCTCGTGCGTGCCCATGCGCAGCCGCAACACCACCTTCAAGCCCACTCCGGCGGGTTGTGAAGTCATGTTGGTTCTCCCTCGAAGTGAGTGCCCTTGGCTTCTTTTCCCACGCGTTGCATCACTTGATGCACCACAAAATTCGCTACATCTGAGGGCTTGGTGCCAGGGCCGAAACCTGCATCAAAACCCAGCTCGAGAGCGAGCTTGTGATCCACCCGGGGCCCGCCCAAAAGCAGTGTCACTTTGCCCACGATGCCTGCGGCCTTGGCCTCTTCAATAAATTGCCGAGAATTCTCTTTGTGCACATCGCGCTGAGTGACCACTTGGCTCACTAAAATCGCATCGGCGTTCTTCGCTTTGGCCTTCGCAATCAAGTCGGCATTGGGCACCTGCGAACCCAAGTTGAAGGCTTCAAACCAGGGGTAGCGTTCAAGGCCATAGTCGCCTGCGAAACCCTTCATGTTGAGAATGGCATCGATGCCAACAGTGTGCGTATCGGTACCCGTGCACGCCCCAAATACGACCACGCGACGAGCCAATTTTTGTTCGATGAATTCATTGAGCTCATAGAAACCGAGCTTCTTGATGGCGATCTCTGGAGTGTCGATTTCGTTGTAATCGATGATGACGGGCGAACGCGCGTACACCACGAAGAACGTGTAGTTGTCGGCTGCTCGCTCGCTTGCGGCGACTTTGACGTCGGTCAGGCCCAACTTTTTGCAATACAGCTGCGCTGCTTCCTTTGCCTTTTCTGAAGCCGCCACAGGGAGCGTAAACGAAAGCTGAATCACGCCATCGTCACGGCGATCTCCGTAGGCGCGAATCAAATGTTTTTCACGGGGTTGCGCACTCATGTCATCACTTCCTGTAACTCAGCGAGTCGAGCACTCGCTTGAAGATCGGGCCAAACCGCGCTCCTGCAGACGTTTTTGAGGTCCACGTCAGGAGCCATTTGGTCTTGCCATCACACCCCACCACGGTGGTGGTGGTCACCTTATTGGCCTCATTCGTAGTTCCTACGTAGTCTGACGAGGTCTTCTTGGCCGCTGGCTGACGTGCCAACACCGCATCTTTAAAACCGTCTGTTCCTAAAGCTTCAATCATCTGGCCAACGCATTCCTGCGCTGAACGTTGAGGGTCAACGGGGTACACCGAAATAGCCAACATGGCGCCCGAGCTCGGCTCTTCCCAAGAGATCGACTGCGCATCGCTCTGCGATTTTGCCCAGGTCGTAGGCCCTTTGAACGTCAACCCATGCAAAGACTGTCGGCCCAACGAGTCGACGTCTCCTGCCGTCAATAAGAGTGTGATGAAAAGCCCAATCATACGGTGCCGCCTTCCATCATCTCGAGGAACGGATTGAAGTAATCGGCTGACTTTTCCACTACTCCATCGAGCCCTTTACCTCCGGTTTCGCTGCGCTTGACGTCACCGAAACGTCCTCTGCCGATGGCCGCCACCATGCCGTCGCCATGACATTCGCGCAGCAGCTCCATGGCTTTGCCAAACACAAACCGCGCTCGATTAGCGATTTTGCCGTCTTCACGAACGGTAAATTCTTCATCGATACCGCGAGCAGCGCGGTGAATGTATGAAGCGGCCTTTAAGGCCACATAGCGATCTCCCAACAGCGGAGTGTGCATGGCCTCAGTCATCATTCCCAATAGCTGAATGCCTTGCCGAGTCCACACGGCCACCAAGTCAGCCATCACGTCGTAGGCGTGACTAAAGAAGATGTCCGTTTCTTTATGTTTGGTCGGCGGCATGTATTTGAGTGGTGCATCAGGGAAGCACCGGCGCACCAACATCGCCTGCGAAAGTTCGAGCAAAAGCGTTTCGGGCTTGTGCGGGTCGATTTCATACGAATGGCCGATGCCCAATTGCCAGTCTTGCAAGCCGGCTCGCTTGGCAAAACATTCATTGATGAATTGGCTTGCGATGACGGTGTGTGCAGCGTCGTAGGCGTCGGCGGTGGTGATGTAATTGTCTTCACCGGTGTTGATGATCAACCCTGCCATCGCGCAAATACGGCGAGAGAAGTATTGGTCGATAAACGTGCGACGCATGTTGATGTCGCGAAAAAGAATGCCGTACATGGCATCGTTGAGCAGCATATCGAGCCGTTCCCAAGCCGCCATGAAGGCGATCTCAGACATGCACAGCCCCGACGAATAGTTGGTCAGCTCGATGTACCGTTTGAGCTTTTTTGATTCGTCGTCGAGGGCCTCGCGCATCACTCGAAAATTTTCTTGAGTGGCGTAGGTACCTCCGTAGCCTTCGGTGGTCGCACCTTGAGGCACGTAATCAAGCAGCGACTGCGCAGTAGAACGGATGACGGCGATGACGTCGGCTCCGGCTTGGGCGGCGGCTCGCGCTTGGTCGACGTCATCGAAGATGTTCCCCGTGGCGACGATTACATATTTGTGCGGCGCAGCGGCCATGGGGAATTCGCGTTTGAGATTGTTGCGAAGGGCCACTCGCGCTTTGAGCTCGTCGACGACCACGCGAGCCTCAGCCCGGACCTCGTCGCGGAGCTTGGCTTCATCTTCGGGAGCAAGCGCCTTGAGTGTTTCCAACGGAGCGGCAGTCAGCCGTTCAACCGCATCAAGTGGGCTCTTTGCGCCCATGCGCAACGCTCGGCCGTACCAATAGGCAGCACCCTTGTTGAGTACCTTCGCCGCCTGCAGGCGATCGCACATCAAGTTCACCAAAGGCGCGCCCAAGTTGCCTACGCCTTCCACTCCGAACCAGCGCAGCACGGTGCGCTCGACTGAGATGCTGGTGTTTTTGGCGATGAGATCGAAGATGGGGTCGGTGATGTCGCGGGCGAGCTGCCGAGCTTCGGCAACCTGCTCATCGGTGATGAAGAGACCAGACATAACGCCCATATACAGAATCGGAGCCCCGGCGCACCTACCTTCTCAACTGCTCTCTATTTATGAATGTCAACCTCCGAACCCCCTCGCTGGCCAAGCTGTATTGGGCCTGTTTGCGACCCACCCGACCATCGAAGAGCGATCGATGCGATGAGGGGGTTCCGATCGCTGTCGCCTCCTTGTATAGGGGCCGCCGTCGTAACCCCTTCATAGGAGCTCTCAAAGTGACCATTGTCATTATCCTGCTCGGCATCGCGCTCGCGGTCAGCCTGGCTTTTAACCTCGGCCTCATCGGTGGCGGACCGAAGCCCTCTGCTCAGGCAGTGGCCAACACTCCGTCAGCTGCAAGGAACGAAACACGTTCCGACGACGATCGCGCCAGGAAACTCGAATCGGAGCTCGACAAGAAAAAGCGCGAACTCGAAGACACTAAAAAAGCTCAAGCAGAGCTCAAAGATGAGCTCAAGAGCACCAAGCGAAAGCTCCACGATCAACGTGAAACTGAAAAGTCCGGCGACGACTTGGTGAAGGCGCGGGCCGAGGTTGAACGACAGGCCTCGATGCAACTCGAAAGAACTCGAGCCGAGCTGGCGACCGCTCTGGCTGACTTGCAAAAGCTGAAAACTGAAGTCGAAAACAAGGGCAAAAAGCGTGCGCCCGAGCCCGTTGAAAAGAAGGAAGAAGTCAAAGTCGAGCGGCCTGCCGAAGTCATCACCCGAGTGATTCGTGAACTTTCAGAAGTTGAAAAAGAGCGCATCACCAAACTCGAAGCGCAATCTTCAAATGATCGCCGAAAGGCCAACGAGCTCGACCGCGAAGTCAAAAGCGTCAAGTCGAAACTCGATCGGCATCAACGCGACAGCAAGCGCGTGTACCAAGACGCAGAATTGGCTCGCGACAAGTTCCGCGCCATTGAAATGCGTCTCAACCGAACCTTGGTTGAGAACGATCTCCTCAAGCGTGCCATCAAAGATCTCGAGAAAAAATCTGGTGTTGTGGCCGGTCGTCTCGAGCTCAATGAAGAAGAAATCGCCAGCAGCGATTCAAAGATGAAGGCTAAACACGCAGCTGAAGATGCGACCGAAGCAGAGGCACGAGCCAAGCTCGAAGCCGCCCCAGCTACGCATTTGGAAGAACCGCAGACGACGGAAGCCCCCGCGAACCCCGCTGAACCGACGCCTATCGCTCGGGCTTAGCCCGTTTCTTTTTTTTGGCCTGCTTTAGACCTCGGACGCCACCAAGCGTTCGAGGTCTTCGTATTTTGACACTCCTGAGTAACCGACCACCAACTTGCCATTGCGAGCAAACAGCAATCGAGTGGGGAGTTCTCGAATGCGGCCAAATACCGATTCGCCTGAACGAATGACGTCGTCAGCGATCACCACCGGTGCTGTCAGTCGATACGACTCTGCGAAGGGTTCCAATACCGCCCGGCCCTCGAGATCCATGCCCACGATGACATTGCGAAACCCCTTCTCTTCGTGATCTCGCTGGAGTCGCTTGAGCACAACCATCTCGGTGAGACAGGGAAAACACCAGGTGGCGAGGAAAGTGATGAGCACCACTTTGCCTTCAAGTTGCTGTGGCTCAAAGGGCACGCGCCCAGCAGTTTCCCTTGGTAACGCTGCAAGAAACGAGTGGATGTCAGCGTTCAGCGACGAGGAAGCCTTCACACACCCCATCGACATCGAAGCCAGCAGCACGCTGCGCCGCGTGATCAAGCGGTGTACTCGGCCGATTTCTGGCAGTTCTTGCACAAGCCGTAGAGTTCCATCTTGTGCGAATTGACTTTGAAACCATGACGCTTGGCGACGGCGTCTTGCATTCGTTCGATTTGATCGTTCTCGAATTCGATGATGGTTCCGCATGCGGTGCAGATCAAATGATCGTGATGTTCGCGCCCGATGGCTGGCTCGTATCGCGTCTGCCCGTCCCCGAAATTACGGGAATGGGCAAGCCCACTCTCAGAGAGCAATTTCATGGTCCGATAGACTGTGGCCACCGAAACCCGCGCATCGTCTTGGCGCACCTTGGCCCAGACTTCTTCCACCGACAGATGGCCGTTCATGTCGAAGAAGGTATCGATGATGAGGCTTCGCTGGCGAGTCGACTTGAGGCCTCGATCAGTCATGTATCGGTCGAGCAGGCGCTTAAATTCTTCCCGCTGGCTCAAAGAGACCGTCATGGAAAGCGTTCTTTCCAACTCGACTTGGCAGCGTCGTCATCTGGTGACCCTAAATCGACACCGCCATTAAGACGCACCAAAGCCATATGCGCAGCTTGCCGAACTTCCGGAGAAGAATCGTCGAGCAGCCTGGTCAACACATGAGCCGTCTGAACCTCACCTCGAAAGCCCACCACTTCGGCAGCCATGGAGCGCACGCGAGAATCAGAGTGCTCAAACAGTGAAGTAGCGATGGCCCGTCGTTCAACGCGAGGGAAGAGGAGCAAAAGAAAAAAGAGCGACGCGAGGAGAATTTGAACGAAGGCTTTGAAGGGCGAGTAGCGCTTCGCCGCCACCAGGGCGATGCGGTAAGCAGAAAAGCCCACCACAAAGATGAGAAAGACCCAGGGTGAAATGCGGGCGATGGCAGGGTCGATTCCTGGAGATCGCTGCGCATACATAGCGACACCGGCCGAAACGACCAGTAAGGCGTATAACACTATCGACCAAAGCGGGCGGACTCGCATGCCGACCACACTGGGTTCGTTCGTCGTCTCGGGCTTGGCGTTCATTGACACGTTCCGAGGACTGCTTATACGCACCGCGGCACCCTTTGGACACCAGCATGATTGACTGGCAGCGCAAACGAGACCCTCAAGACGTCCCCACTCCCGTGGCGGTAGCGGTGGCTGACTACTGTCGGCGTGCCAAAGCCCCTGCTTCGCCAGGCCGGGTTCGCGACGCCTTGGCCTTCTTGGAAGACAGCGATGACGTTCGGGTGCGGCAGATCACCGATGCAGAGCCTGAAGCTCGACTTGGGCCTTTTGCCTTGGTCGACGTGATTCTCGGCACCGAAGCCGCCGTCGCCGCCCAGAGAGAACAGGCGGGGTACTACGAACTGGGGCGCAAGCGAGCTGAGGAAAACGCGAAAGTGAGTCCTCAGATCAAGCTCACGGCACCTCAGCCTAAAGAAAAAGCCGCGCCTCAACGCCCCGTTCCTAGTGCGCCTCGAGTGCCCACTCGGTCTTCGAGCAAAGGGAAAGCAGCCGTCAACGAACGAATCGCGCCGCGCAAGCGCAAGGCAGGTGAGAAAGAAGAAGTGATTCACCACCAACCTTCTTTGCGTGGCTCAGCTTTTTTGCCGAAGCGAAATTTGCCCGCGCCTCGGGGGAGATTCACCAATGTCGACCCCTCGCGGGCGAATTTTGAATCGTTGTTTAGGCGTGATGGCAAAGAGATTATCGAAGCGTTGATCGAACAAGTTCCCCATCGAGTCGCCATGCTCCGCGCGCTCGAGCAAGGGTACATCGGTCGACGCGGGCAAACACTCTCAGTCGGCGATGTTGAAGACGTGCTCGAAGAACATCAACTCTTCGAGCGAATTGAGAAAAAAGAGCGGGTAGGTTTGCTCGCGGCGGTGATCGAAAACAAGGGTTCGCTCGGGCGTTCGGCCCATGGTTTCGGGCTCACTGTAGAAGAATTGGAAACCTTGATTGGTGCACTGGGCGTCGACCGGGAAGTCGATGAAGTGCGCGATCGCTTCGTTAAAGACGCGCTTTCTGCCGAGAATCTTTCGCTCAGACTCGATCTCTTATTTCGCAGCCGTTACTTGGAAGATCTCGGCATCGAACGCACCTTTCAACAGGGGCTCACTCGGCAGCTTGAAAAATTGGTAAGTGAAGTCAAAGACGCAGCGCCAACAGTGCCGACCCTGGTCGATTTGCTGGCGAGACGACACGCGCTCCACGCGGAAGGACTGCGTCGAGCGCTTGATAAATTAGGGTTACTTGAACCTTGGCTTAAAAACATGAGGTAACGCGGTGCCTATCTACGAATACAAGTGTGAGAAGTGCGGCAAAGAACTTGAGGTGTTGCACAAGGTGAGCGAGCCCGCTCCGGCAGAATGCCCCTCGTGCCATGAAGCTGGAAGCATGGCGCGTTTGGTCAGCCGCACTAGCTTTCAACTGAAGGGCGGCGGGTGGTACTCGGATCTCTACAGTTCAAAAAAGAGCGAATCAGCCACTCCCGCTCCAGCTACTCCCGCCGGAGCGACCACCACCTCCACCACGCCCAGTGCTCCCGCGGCGTCGCCAACTGCAGCGCCAAGCACTTCATCGTCGGGTACCAGCGGCGGCAGCAATTCAGGGGGCTCGTCCACATGAAAGCGCTCCAGGTACTTTTCCTCTTTGCGTTGAGCAGCTGTGTTACCGCTCAAGTCACGGTTCCTCCGACTCAAGCCGCGCATCTCGAGCGCTCTTTGACTGGAGCTCAGCGAACCTTGCGGGTCTCGATGTATTTGACTCCATTTTTTGGTGACACCACCAAGCGTTTGCTCAGCCCTGTGCCACCTGAATTGGTGCGACTGCTCGACGACACTGACGGCAAGCCGCTCAAGCCCGGGAATATCGAACGTACTTTCGTCGCTGGTACGGCAGTGCACATCACCAAGGTTGAATTTCCCTCAGCGTGGACCATGACCGAACGCGTGCTCTATACGCCGCGCAGTTTGGCTTGGGTGTACCTCGACGTCGCAGGCACGAGCAAAAACCTGCCCCCGGCTGTTTTGGTGCTGCGGCCAGGCATAAAGACTGATCAAGAATTTCTGGCCGAACTTGAGCGCTATCTTTCTGCAGAAGACGCGAGCAAATACCTCGAGAACTTTTCAGATGGAATTCGCGAGGCCATTCGCACCAAGACGGTGATCGCCGACATGCCCGCTGAGGCCGTTGAGATGGCTTGGGGTTACCCAGAATCAAAACGGGTCGAGCTGGTCGGCACGGCGAAAAAAGAGGTTTGGCGTTGGGCCGATGATTTACGGACCGCCACGCTTCTCGACGGCCGGTTGACTGCATTTACCGGGGCCAACGCCTCTTCTTCCGTTTCTTCGCCTTGAGTTCTGCAGTTTTGGCGTCGCCCGGCCGGTGCAAGTGGGGCAGTTCTCCCATTTGCACGGGGAAGTAATCGCGGCCTAGCAGCGCTTTGACCAAGTCGGCTTGGGTGGCGATGGGCTTTTTGAACAGGGTGGCCGCGTAACCAATCTCATCGAGCGATCCGCGCGCATCGCTGCCTGCTACTCCTGGTACCTGAAGGCTGGCGGCGGCTTCGATGGCCAGCTCGTTGGCGCCAGCGCGTACCTTGGGGTTGTACACCTCGACCGCTGAGAGCAGTTTGAGTGTTTTGACCCATTCGAGCGCCGGCGTCGGGTAGTCCTTGTCGTAGGGGCGAGCTGCGATAATGGCGGCTCCCAACGCCTTGAGCTTGGGCAGACAGTCGTCGGCCTTCCACGGTGTTTCTCGGTTACTTCCCCACATCTGCACCGGTTCGGGAGCGCGATCAGGCTTTTCGAAGAAACACAGGTACTGGCCCTTGTCGGTGGCCAGTTCCAAGCCCACGAAAATCTTCAGCTTCGAGGTGCGCTGGAGCGAAAAGAGCTCGTCACACCCGTCTTGAGTGTTGGTTTCGGTAAAAGCGACGCCATCGAGGCCAAAAGACTCGGCGCGTTGCAGCACCGCCTTGGGGTCAAGTTGACAATCGCGAGAAAGATAAGAGTGAACATGAAGGTCGATCAGCATGGAGGCCCTTGAAGGGGGAATTCGCCACGTGGGATAAGCTCTTCATGTTCACTGGCGTCAAGGTGTTTTCGGCGACGAAGGCGAAGGAACGGGAAGAGCTCAGCGAGCACGTCTCGCGTTGGCTCAAGAGCAACACTGATTTGGAGATCGTCGACCGAGTTGTACGGCAGTCGAGTGACAACGAATTTCATTGTTACTCGCTGATGTTGTTCTACCGACCTCGCGGCCAGTAGTCGTCTCGCGGGTTTCCTCATCTAGGTCGCCTCTTTCCTTTTCTGCTACAGACTTCAGAATTTCATGCACGACGAAGCTCTGCAGCAGCTCCTCACGCTCCGATGCGCGCACCCTCATAGCCTGCTTGGTGCTCACCAAGCAGGGAACGATGTGTTTTTTCGCGTCTTTCGCCCTGAAGCCAT
>JAYUVR010000123.1:0-17867 GCA_043753955.1 Archangium sp.
CGCGCGCAATACACGCTCGTAACCCTTGATTGACAGCGCTTCGTCTTTCACCGGCGTATTCGAGACCGCGATGAACTTTGGCAACACCTTGCCGTGGGCGTCGACCAACGTGAAGTAGCGCTGGTGGCTCTTCATTTCTTGAATCAACACCTCGGGAGGAAGATCGAGGTGCCGCTCTTCAAATGTGCCCACCACCGGGTTCGGCAGCTCGACCAGATTCACCACCTGCTCAATCAATGCCTCATCATGGAGCACGCTGCCGCCAGCCTTCTTCGCAGCTGCAGCAATTCTTTCAATCATCAAGGTGCGGCGCTTGTCGATGTCGGGCACCACATGAGATTTTTCGAGCAACGCTTCGTAGTCTTGAGGCTTTTCAATGACGAGTGGCCCTGAAGAAAGAAAACGATGGCCCCGGGTACTTCGGCCACTCTTCACGTCGGCGTAGGTCACCGGAATGACCTCCGAGCCCAACAAGGCAACTATCCATTGTAACGGGCGACCAAAACTCTGTTCCACATCGCCCCAGCGCATCTGCTTGGGGAAATTGATCTTCCGCGTGCAGGTGTTGAGCACGGCGGCCAACAATTCGAAAGTCGCCTTGCCCTTCTCTTCGACAGTGGCGACCAAATATTCGCCTTTAGGCGTGGTCGCTCTTTTCAACTGTTCAACGGGGAGATTGACGCTCTGAGCGAATTTGATGGCTGGTATTTTTGGCGTCTTCCCATCGGCTTCGAAGGCCGCCTTAACTGCCGGGCCCTGAACTTCTTTGGTGACGTCGTCGGTCTTTTCAGCCACCTGAGTCATCAACAAGGCGAGCCGACGCGGGGTGCCAAAGCGCCGCACTTCACCGTGCTTGATGTTTAACGCTGCACACTGCTCTTTGAGTGTCTTTTCGAGATCATCAAGCGCAGGCACGACAAACCGAGCCGGCAATTCTTCAGTGCCGAGTTCAAAGAGAAGATCAGCCACGGGCGGCCTCCTTCTTTTCTTCTCGGTCAAAAGACATGGTCTTCCACATCTCGCTGGCGGGTTTGCCTTCAAACATCGGCAACTGTTCCCCGACCGTCCACCCCGTCTTGCACAAAGGCCAGCCGAGCCGCTGTCTCATCTTCAAATAGCCTTCGGCGCACAATGCAGCATTGTCGCGCACGCGCTTGATGTAGCCGGCGCGATCAGTCGCTGAGATGGCCCCACGCGCATCGAGAAGATTAAAAGCGTGACTGCATTTGAGCGCATAGTCATACGCGGGCAGCGGCAATTCTTTTTCAACCGCTAAGCGTTTGCATTCCGTTTCGTAACTTCGAAAAAGCGCTTCGAGTTGCTCGGGGTCAGACTCGTGAAGCGCGTATTTCGACATTTCCACTTCGTTGGCGTGAAAAATTTCTCGGTACTTGACGCCTTTGACCCATTCGATGTCGTACACATTTTCGACGCCCTGCAAGTACATGGCGATGCGCTCGAGCCCGTAGGTCAACTCAGCGGCGACGGGTTTGCATTCATAGCCTCCGCATTTTTGAAAGTAGGTGAACTGGGTGATTTCCATGCCGTCACACCACACTTCCCACCCCAAACCAGAAGCGCCGAGCGTGGGCGATTCCCAATCGTCTTCGACGAAACGAATGTCGTGTTCGAGCGGGTTGATGCCGAAGGCTTTGATGGAATCGAGGTACAGCTCTTGAACATTTTTCGGCGCCGGCTTGAGCAACACCTGACACTGATGGTGTTGAAACAGCCGATTGGGGTTTTCGCCGAAACGGCCATCTGCAGGCCGTCGCGAAGGTTGTATATAAACGACGTTCCACGGCTCAGGGCCTAGCGCGTGTAAAAACGTGGCGGGCGCCATGGTGCCGGCGCCGACTTCGAGATCGTAGCCCTGCGTCACGATGCAGCCGAGCTTGGCCCAATGGTTTTGTAACGTGAGCAGAAGGTCTTGAAAGTACATGTCGGCGCGCACCGTACAGGTGGGGCGCTCCCCCTTCAACGAAGGATCTTCAGCGGCTGGTCAGTTTCCAGAAAGCCCAAGGCCTCATGTCTTTTTCTGGGCAGCTGGTGTTTTCGTACGCTCCGCTGGACACATTGAGGAAGTTCCAGCGCGCACCGGCCAGTTCAAGCTGGCTCGTGGCACCGGGGCGAAGTTCGACGAAGGAAGCCCCATTCGAGAATCTCAAGGGGAAGAATAGCAATCGCCCGCAGGAGGTCTGATTGCAGCCGATGGCCGAAGTCGAGTCTTCAACTGAAAAAGGGGAAATATCGATGTTCTGAATGAGTCTCCCGCCTTGCGCCATGTCGGCGGCGAAGAGCACCTCTTGAGTCGTTGAGTCTTTTATTACCAATGCCCGAGAGGGAACGCTGCGACCATCGTCGAGCAAGAGCACGGTCACCTGAGTCCCAGCGGTGAGTGGCACGCCGGTGCCTGTCGGTGTTTTGATCTGCAGTCGGCCTGTCAGCAATTCGCCAGTGGCGGAACCGGGCCTCGAAAACGAGAGGAGCAGCGTGTTGGCTTGGTAGACCGCAGCGGTCAACGTGCCTGTGCCCGCATAGCGATTGATTCCAGCTCGGGTGGTCTTTTCAAAAAAGCCCATGTCGTCAGGGCTGGCGATGGCGAGAATCCACTCTGAACCCAGGCTGGGAAAACCGTTCGCGGGGCAACCGGTGGTGCAGGCATCGTCGAAACAAAATTCCCCTGCCCCTTTGCAATCTGAGGTGGTCGTGCACGCGCTGCCTTTCGGCGGGCTGATTTCGACTTCGAGATCTTGGGGCGCAAATTGCCGGCTGGTGCAGGTGGTGGAAACCTTCGGCAAGACTCCGAAGCCCATTCCACCATCGGTGAATACGACGCCTTCAGGCAGCTGCACCGCGAAACACAGCTCTAAATCAAACGCCTCGTTGAGCGGCGCATTCTGCTGATTGAGGCACCCTTCTGGAGCGCATTGGTTGACGCCGGCAACTTGTACGACGCCACCCCAAGTTCGTTCTGCCTTTCCGCCGGCCTCGAGCTTCAGCACTTGTGACATTCCAGCATCTGGGCAACTGCAACTCTGACTGCAAACGTTGTCGCAGAAACGGCATGCACAGGCGAGATCATCGAAACCGTAGAGTGTGCCTCCGACGTTGCGCTTGACGCCCAGCCCAAATTTTCCCCCTGAAGCATCAATAAAAATGGGAGACCGCGTGCTGTTGATGACCCTCAACGTCACCGGCTGAGGGTTCGGCGGACTGCATTGACAGCTCACTGCGAAAAGAGAAAGCACGAGAAGAATGCGCATGTCTGACCCCAAGCTTTCGTAGGCGCGTTGCCACAGAATCGCAATGGTCACGGTCAACCAAATGAAGAAGATGATGAACTGACGCTTGCATCCTGAAGGCCGAGTCCACCAATGTCCCTCCCTGTGCGACGATTTTTCCTTTTCGGGCTGCTGTTTTTGACCGGCTGCGACCCGGTGGGCCGAGAAAACGGCCGCAGTTCAGCGGTACCGGCCGTGGCTCCGCCGTTGTTAACCCCCGTCGAAATTGCTCCACCGCGGGTTGATCGCTCGCCAGTCGGTCGAGTCACCCTCATCGACCCGCCCCAAGCCGATTCTGTGCAAGTCGATGAGCTGCGGCAATCAGACGGAGTAGTCGACATTCTCTGGGTGGTTGACGATTCAGGTTCGATGACCAATGAGCGGCGCACGTTGGTCGGTAACTTTGATCGCTTCGTGCAAGAGCTGCTGACGTTGCAGGTCGACTTTCAGATGGGCGTCACTTCCATCGTGGCGCAAGACGGTGGGCGCCTGCGGGGCACGACGAAAATCATCACCAAGATGACCAATGATCCCCGCCGGGTGTTTGAGCAAAACACGACGTTTCCCAATTCGCGTTCGCGCTGGGAACAGGGCTTAAGAATGACGCAGCTCGCGCTGAGCTCGCCAAACATTGACCCAGGCCAAGCCAATGCGGGTTTCATGCGGCCCAACGCAGCTCTGGCGGTGATCGTTCTGACCAATGAAGACGACTTGAGCTTTGGGACGACGGACTATTACGCCCGAGTGTTTAAGGCGCTCAAGGGAAAAGGAAATGAGAATTTGGTGAGCTTTTCTGTCATCGGAGGCTCTATTCCCAATGGGTGCGTTTCACCCGGTGAGTCAGGCCTCTATGGAAGTACGGCCGACCCTGCGGTGCGGTACGGCGAAGTGGCGACCAAAACCGGGGGAAATATCGGCAGTATTTGTGATGCCAGTTTTGAACAGACGCTCATTCGTATTGCGCAGGCGCTCAATACGCTCAAGCGCGTTTTCCCTTTAACTTTGGTACCCATCGTCAATTCCATCACTGTCACCGTCAATGGGAGCGACGTTCCGCAAGATCCCGTCAATGGTTGGCAATACCGGGCAGACACCAATTCGGTGGTGTTTTTAGGAAATTACGTGCCCCCGCCCGGTGCTTCAGTGCGCCTCCGTTACGCCTATTCACGCTCATGAAGATCTCCATGCGCCATGTTTCTGTTTGTCTGATCTGGCTTGTATTCGGAGCCTGTGCTCGCAGTGCGCTCAATTCAGATTGCCCCAATGGCTACACCCAGTCTGACGGAGGCGCGTGTGTCTGTCAGACCGACGAAGGGTGCCCCACCGGGCATCGTTGTGAAGACGCGGTGTGCATCTGTCGAGACACGAGTTGTTGTCCTGCTGGGTACGAATATTCAGAGTCATCAGAAGCGTGCGTCTGCCGCGACTCGCAGTGTTGCCCGAAAGATCATCGCTGGCTGTCTGATGATCGCCGATGCGTTTGTGACAACGAGAATTGCTGCCCTGGCGGGTACAGCTTCAATGCTGACTCGCGCAGTTGCGAATGCGCGGCTGACTCGTGTTGCCCTATCGGCTTTCGCTATGACGCGATGAAAGAACTGTGTGCATGTGCGGCTGACGATTGCTGCCCCATCGATTTTCGCTACGACCCACTGAGTCAAGACTGCGTGTGCGCCAAGACGAGCTGTTGCCCTCCGAATTATGAGTATGACTCGAGTTTGGCATCGTGCATTTGTGTTGGTGATACGTGCTGTCCTCCGGGGTTTAGGCGAGGTGCTGAAAATCGGTGCGTGTGTATCAATGATGCCAGCTGTGCGACGAATCAGTTTTGCGACAGCGTTTCGGGTTCGTGCAAATGCAGTGACAACACGGGGTGCCCGGCCAATACATTCTGCAATGGCTCTGGCTACTGTCAGTCATTTGCGTCGTGCACTTCGAATCTCGACTGCCCGAGCGGAACCTTTTGCGACATCAGCAGTACGCGCTGCATTCCCGACGGGCCGTGCACACTCGATGAACATTGCCCTTTGAGTCAGATTTGCAGCACGGCCACGTTGGCATGCCGAGCCGGCTGTCGAGACGATGGAGACTGCGTGCCCAAAGATTCCTGCATCATGGGTCAATGTCAGTTCTTCTGCCGCGACAGTACGTTTTGCCCCGTCAATGAGTTCTGCAATGAAACCAATGGCACGTGCTCGCCTCGCAATGGCCGCGTCGACTGCGCGACTTGTAATTCGAGCCTGGGGTGCGGCGGAACTGCTTCGTGTCTTACTTTTGTCACCGAAGGCCAGACGAGGAGCTTCTGTGGGCATGACTGTGTGACGGAAGCTGACTGCCCGTCTGGGTTTGAATGCGGGGGTGTTATTTACAGTTGCTCGATTGGCTCTTCTTGCCCGCCCGCACCCGGCGGAGGCGACGTTTCGTGCCAGTCATTTACCGTCGAAAATGAAGACGGCACTCAGTTTTACTGCTCGAGCCCTGAGGGGCGTCCCGTCGAATACAAGAAATCCTGCGCGCCTCGTTCTGGGTTTTGCCCGGCGAGTGCGGCCCCGTAATTTCGAGTGAATAGTAATTTTCTTGTTGCCTCACTCTCAAATCATCGGCGCAACCAGTCCTTGATTTCAAGGTGACGCCTATGTTGGTCGAGTTCTGATGAGCAAATTTGTATGTCTTACTTGCTCGGCAGGTGCTGCATCGCCCTTCGTGCCACCAGAATGGCGAATGCGAGCCATTGAAATGGCAATACAAGTTCATCTGCGCAGAAAGTCTAAACGGCCTCGCCCTTGCTCCTTTGGTCCTTCGATTTCGACAAGGGAGAGTCACATGAAAAAGTATTGGGCGATTGTTTCACTGTTGTTCGGGTGCGGTGGGCCAAACATGCCGCAGAGTCGTCTGCCTGAGTGGTGGAATCTGCTCGAGTGGCCGAAGAAGGACTGCGGTGCGCTGGGAGTGAAAGCCTTTGAGCGAGGGTCATTCACGAGCACCAGTTCGATGTTGGGCTTCGCTATAGACGGGCCGGGCTTTTTTGCGCTGCGATACAACGATGCGCTCCTATTCACCCGCCACGGCGAGTTCTTTTTTGAAGAGGGCTTCATTGTCGGGGGAAGAGATAATCAACTGCGATTGCAGGGCTTCACCCAAGACGCTACCGCACCTAGCGATTTGAACTTCGAACTCGAAATGGTGGCGCTCCCGCCTGCACCGACTTCCCTAATCTTTATTGAAGCGAACCTCGACGCGACGGCGACGTCCCCTGACTATGTCTTTACGTCATCGGTTGCGATCTACGACAAATTGGGGGCGACTCATCTCGCTCAAGTATCTTGGAAACAGACCGGACCGCGGCGTTGGTCTTTTCAGGCATTCGTCGACGGTGATTCTATTTTCAACGGCGCTCCCGGCACGTTTGCGGAGATCGCCTTTGGTCAACTCGACTTCGATGAATCTGGGAGCCTTCAGACGTATTCTCAACAAAGCAACTTCATCCCCCGCCAGATTGGGAAACGCCAAGAGCTCTGGTTTGATTTCGGCCAGCCTCTAAGCGAAGGCGGTTCGGGTCTCGAAGGCGTCACTCAATTCGCGGCGGCCAGTAGCACTCTCAAAATTTATCAAAACGGATACAGCGCGGGCGAACTTTCAGCCATTCAAGCCCGATCCGACGGCGACATCGAATGCCTCTACACCAATGGCATCACTCGCTCCCTCGGGCGAATTGCGATCGCGCTTTTTCCACACCCCCAAGGGCTGCGTCGACTTTCTGACCACATGCTGAGCGCCGGCGCAGCATCAGGAGAATCAGTCTTGGGGAACCCTAACGAAGGTGGGCGAGGCGGTATTCTGGCATACACCCTCGAGCAACTTCCAGACGACTCGAGAACATGTGAATGAACCCTTCAATACAAAAGGTGAGCTCGTTGAGTGAGCTCACCTTTGAGAAAAGATTCAAATTCTTTTAGCGAGCCTCAACGTTCCACTGTTGATTGATGGCGACCGCTTGCGAATACAAACCAATGTGTCCGTTTGAGTCTTTGCGGGTCAGACCTCGCGAAGAGCCTCTCCATGAAAGGGCAAAGCCAAACTCAGTCTTTGCGCCGAGAACGACGTCTCCCGGCCAGGTTCGCACTGATTCGTCAGCGACATATCGCTGAGCCAACTTACGAGTCGCAAAGGAAAGTGCTTCGTCATTGAAGGTGCCGCGAACGATGCACTTGGCTGTAAAGGTATCTACGTAGGGCTTGAGTTCAGTGCCATCGCCTTCGCGGAAGGACGTAAACGTTCCCTGCAAGCAAATGTGATAGTTGTTGTCATGCGTTTGGTACACCCGAAACGCCGGAATTCCTGAATCAGAACAAGGTCGGGTCTCGAAGTCGTCTCCGTCGCGGTAGGCGCAGGTATTGAGAACTGCATTCTTGATGATGTAGTTCCCCAACGGCCGCATTCCATTGCCAACGGTGTCGTCAGTTACGCCTTGTTCCGTCACCGTAAACAACTCGTTGTTCTCTTGAGGAGCTTGTTGCTCGAGGGTCGAGGTGTTTTCTCCGCCACAAGCAGCGAGCGAAAGGAGGACAGTCAACGACAGCGAGCGATTGCGAATGGTCTGCTTCATGGTGTTTTTCCCTTTGAAAAAAGTCGTCTCGAACAAAATTCGTGAATGACGACAGGTTGTCGAAAGTGGGCTTTCGGAAGTTGCTTCTTTTTTTCAAAAAAATGAAAACCGAATCGTTCACGCGTTGAACAACCACTTCTCGGCAGGTACTGCACCGTCGTTTTGTGCCACCGAAATGGCAAGCGCGAGCCATTGAAATGGCAATGCAGTTCATCTGCTCAAAACGACAATACGGCCTCGCCCTTGCTTCTTCATTTCTTCAGCTTTGAAAGGGCGAATCACATGAAAAAGTATTGGGCGATTGTTTCATTCTTGCTCGGGTGCGGTGGGCCAAACATGCCGCAGAACATGGTGGCTGGGCTTCCCGTAAGAGGGTGCGATGTATTGGGCACGCAAGCATTTAGACAAGGTGGGTTCAAAAGCTTCGGATCACCATTGGATGTCGCCATCAGTGGCAAGGGTTTCTTCGCACTCAGAAATGATGCTGCTTTTGTTTTCACGCGGCAGGGCATCTTCGATATCGATGAAGATGGGTTCCTCGTCCGTGATGGCTATCGAGTGCAGGGGTTCGCAGAAGGAGCCACCTCACCAGGGGATCTCAACATCGCACTGGCAGTACTGCCACCAGTACCAACTTCTCGAATCTTCATTCGCGCGAACTTTGACCCGACGGCGCTGTTCCAAGCTCCAGACTCGATGGCATTCACAGTCTATGACGCACTGGGGGCAGCGCACCTCGTTCAGATGTCATGGACCCATCTCGGAGCGCGCCGCTGGACTTTCATGGCCCTCGTCGATGGTGAATCGCTCTTGAACGGGGTACCTGGCATTTTTCAGGAGATCGTCTCTGGTCAATTTGAGTTTGACGAGGAAGGTCGTTTGCAAACATATACACAGCAAGACAACTTTGTTCCCCGTGAGGTGAGAAGACTTCAACGCCTCTCTTTTGATTTTGGAAAGTCCCTAAGCCAAGGCGGTTCTGGCCTCGAAGGGCTCACCCAATTTGCCTCGCCCAGCAGCACCACGATTCGCGTCGAACAAGATGGTTACAGTTTTGGCACGCTTTCAGCGATTCAGGTCAGACTCGGTGGTCACATCGAGGGTCTCTTTACCAATGGCGTCTCTCACACTCTCGGTCGAATCGCGGTTGCGCTCTTTCCCCAGCCTCAGGAACTGCGTCGCCTTCCTGAGCACTTGCTGCTCAGCAGCCCCGCTTCTGGCGACGCAGTCTTAGGTCCTTCAGGCGATGAAGGCCGTGGAGATGTATTTGGAAACGCCCTCGAACAATTGCCCGATGATTCACGCGCGTGTGAATGGTGAGTCTACTTCTCATCGTGTCGACTCCCGCGCCCACAGTTAGACATGTCGCTGCCTGGGACAACGGGCTAAACGGAGCAATGACCACCAAACCGAAGACCGCTGTAGAGAAAAAGCCCAAAGCTCAAGCGGACATCAAAACGCCTTCCGAGACACGGAAGGTTCCGGCCAGCAAACCTTCGATCAACCCTTTCGTGCAACAACACCCAACCAAGACTGGTCGTTCATCACATGGCCAATCGAAAGGGGCTCATCGCGGCGGCCGCTGACATCAGTAGAGACGCTCATCGCAAAAAACGCGACAGGCACTTGCACCTGCGATTCGAGTTGTGGGTTACACCCGATGATGACGCGAGCAGCCTGCCTTCTCTTCCTTGTGGTCGTGGGTTCAGCGTGTGGTCGCGAGGGGAAGGTTTGCGACCCCAGTTCATGCCGCGGCTGCTGTGATGCTGACGGCGAATGTCGCGACGGAGCCTCACCGGCTGCCTGCGGAACTAATGGCTTTGAGTGCGTCGCTTGTTTGGAACAACAAACCTGTCAGTTCGGCATTTGTCTTGCCCTTTCTGCCGGCGGAGGAGGCGGTGGTGTCGACGGCGGATGCCAACCGACGACCTGCGAGCAGGCCGCTAAGAATTGCGGAAGCATCGACAATGGCTGTGGTGCAATCGTCGAGTGCGACACGTGTTCGTCTGATGAAACGTGCGGAGGAAGCGGGATTCCCAATGTCTGTGGGAAAGGCACCTGCCAACCGAAGACATGCGCGGATCTCAATAAGAATTGCGGCACTGTTTCTGATGGCTGCTCGATGAGCATTCTCTGTGGCACCTGCTCGGGTCAAGACGTGTGTGGATCCGACAAAGTGTGCGCTGGCACCTGCGTACCGAAGCAATGTTCTGAAGTCGGAGCTTCCTGCGGCCACCCTGCCGATGGATGTCAAAATACACTCGATTGTGGTGACTGTACCGGTCGCCAAACTTGCGGTGGAGCAGGCACGCCTTTTACCTGTGGCGCAACGTGTACCAAGGGTTGCCCACCCCATTTTTCGTGCGACGCAGAGGGAGTTTGTGTTGGCAATTCAAACATTGGCATCGTCCTGAATGTGGTGCAGCTACCAAAGGTAGCCGTCAGCGGCACGGTGACGCTCAATGGCGCATTGCCAACCAGTGACTGCTCCTCTTCGGTTCGCGCCACCGTTCAATTTACCAACGCCCAAAACCCAAACTACAACACCACCTTCGAAGTGCCCTGCAATGGTGGCACTTCTCCCTTTGACTTCAGTGGCGAACTCTACCCCGCCACTTACGACGTCAACGTCAAAGGAGGACTCTCAAACCTTCCTCCGTGGACGGTCGTCGTGGTCGATGCGTTGCTGATCAAATGACCGTTTTACCTCAAAGTCAGTCAGCTACTCCCGCGCTTGAGGCCAAGGCCCAGCCGGTAGAGCTCTTGTGCAGACCACCCTGATCGCTTCGCCAATTCGGTGGAAAGCGGCTTGAGACGTTCTCCTCCGTTCAAACCGGTTTCGAGCGCTCGGCGAATTTCGTCTTCTGACCAACGCGCATCGCCCGTGCGTCCCTCGACCAAAATCACCACCTCACCCAGCACTTCGCTCTTCGCATAGCGCTCGGCCAGTTCGCTCAAAGTCCCGCGCGCGAATTCTTCATGCAGCTTGGTTATTTCGCGGCCCACCACTGCCCTGCGTGGCCCCAACCAATCAGAAAGAGAACGCAAAGTCTCAACCAGCCGGCGAGGCGATTCATACAGAACCAGCGTCGCTGAAAGAGGCATCACTTCATCAACCATCTCTTTGGCCTGGCTGACTTGACGCGGAAGAAAGCCCAAGAAGTGAAACCGTCCCGTAGGCAACCCGCCTGCAGACAGCGCCGCCACAAATGCCGCGGGCCCGGGAATGGGCACGACCGTAATTCCCTGCGCTACAGCTTCCTCTACCAGTCGCTCACCCGGGTCACTGATGGCGGGAGTGCCTGCGTCAGTGACCAGCGCCACGTCTGCACCAGCTAAGATTTTGTCGAGAATCGGCTGGGCGCGCTGGCCTTCAGCAAAAGCTGGAAAGCTCACTGAGGGAGTACCAATGCCAAATTGCTCAAACAGCACCCGCGAGTGCCTGGTGTCTTCGCAAGCGATGAGCGACACCGAGCGAAGCACCTCGATGGCGCGCGACGAGAGATCTCCTAGATTGCCAATCGGAGTAGCGACCACAAATAGACGACCTGCCATGGTGCCTACCACTTCACATGCCCGCCTCGAACGCATCAACAATATGTTCGACGTGGCCGCTTCGACCTCGCCCTACTACCGAGGCCACATCAAACCGAATGACCCGGCTAAACAAGCGATGCCGCTGGCAGTACTCATACGCAGCCAACACCACTTTGCGCTGCTTCGCGAAGGTGACCGTCATTGAAGGGTCGCCCCAAACAGCGGTCGAACGCATTCGCACTTCGACGAAGGCCAAGAGCTCGCCTTTCTCGGCCACCACATCGAGTTCGCCGCGCCGACAAAGCACGTTTCGGTCGCGAATGACGTACCCCGCTCGTTCGAGATGTTCAACCGCCAGCTGTTCTCCTTCGTTACCGTAACTTTTTCGCTTTTCCACGCCCGTCACCCATTTCCGTCAAGCTGCATAGTCTCGATCAATACACTTTGCCTTCTCGCTCTGACATCTCTACTCCGAGGGTTCATTCTTTACGGGCTCGAGCTCGCGCAGACTGATTTCGAGCTGACTGCGCACCAGTCTGATGAGGCTGTCTACTTCGCTGTTGCTCATGGCGAGCTCGGATTTCAATTTTTCCCGAGTCGTGTCGAGAATGGCTGTGCGAGCTGCGATAACCCAGCGCGCCGCAGTAGCCCGGTTGACTCGATACAGTGCGGCCAGCTGATCAATCGTCAAACGGTCGATGTAGTACTGGCGCAGTATGTTTCGTTGGCGACCGGCAAGGCCAAGCAGAGCGGCTGCAAATGCCTTCCGCACTTGGTCCCCATAGCGCGTTCGCACCAATTCCAGCTCGGGGTCCCGCATTTCGCTCTCAAGATGCTCGATTTCTTCATCGCTGCCTTGAGCCCGAAGCGACCCCATCAAATGTCGCGCCGTACGCACTCCCACGCTTCGCAACCATGAACGCAGGCGACCTCGACCCCCATACTGCGCGATTTGCGCCTCACCCGACTGGGGAACGAAAAGAGTGAGCATCAATTCTTGTTCGGTCTCATCGATGATTGAGTCAGCAATTCCAACCTTGGCCAATGACACGCGCAGATCAGGCAGAAATGCCTGGCGAAAGGTCTCTATCGCGGAAGACATTCCCTCTGCACACGCTGCGGCCAGGTACAAGTCAGCCGCTGGAAGCGTCTCGAGCACCTGTTGCAAAGGCTCTGTAGCGCGCTCTTTGAGCTTGTTCGCGAGATGTTCGAGGTAAGCATTGTCGTCAAGTGCCACGGTGGGCCATTGTGTATGGGCTGTCTCGAGCTGAAATCTGAGCATGTCTTCAAGCTCAGTCATTTCAGCGCTCTCGCGGCGTCGCGAGGCACCAAGTTTGGAAAGCAGCACCGCGACGCGACCATCAACACTCACGCGTCGCAAAGTAACACCGCGATCTAAAATCAGCCCAATCTATTCTAAGCGAAAATCATCACAGCGGCTTGAGGCTGAAGTGGGCGGTGATTTGCTTTGAGCCATTTGCAAGACTGACGGGAACGTCGGCTTGCCGCCAACCCTGCGCAAAACTGTATGTCTTGTTGTTGCTGGTAATGTCACCCAGAAAATCGTTTGTGATCGCATTCTGATCCCAGAGGCTAAAATGCACTGCAATTGAATTACTTGCGTTGGGTTGCACATTGAGAATGTATCTTGAAATGGTGCTCTGCATTGATGGGTCGCTTGATTCTGGTGGCCATCGCTGACCCACTGCAATGTCTACGTATTCGTCGCTCGCCTTTTTCATCAGGTCGATGGTGGGGCTCACCTGAACGCCATTGGTAGTGGTCCAAGCCGCAACATTGCCAAATATTTCCAAGGAGCCGCCTTCAGCGGAAGGAACTGAATCAATTTTGATGTAATTCAGGGTCAATTCAACCTGCTGACGAACTCGGTCGCATTTAACTTCTGAATAGTCTTGTGACAATGACATGAGCCGGGGCGAGTTGTCTTTGAGGTAGCGAAGCTTGTAAGCAATTGGAGCTCCGGGAGAATCTTTAGAATAGTTCCCACCAGCTTCAATAAAAGTCTTGAGCGCTTCGAAACTACTGATCGCCTTGACCGCATCAGAGCCAGAGCCCCCGAGAATGAATGCCTTAATAGTCGAATTTGTCAGCTTTTCACTGTGAGTCGCAGAGATATTGCCCTCGATGTCTGGCGTGCCTGCCTTGAACGCCACGTCGAGCGCGGCTTTGATTTCCTCAGACGAATATTTTGACTCAATCGTGAAAACGACCATACGCCCGTAGGTCACCGAGCTGATGTAGGCCCCAGGTGTGGTCTCTCCGAACTTGAGTTTGAGTTCGTCAACGGTCACTGTTGGACCAAAGAAAGCATCTGGCGAAACAGGGGTGTCAATATCAACCGTATAATATGTCTGTACAAAGTTGACCACGTGGCGGCTGTATACATTTGTCTTCGCAAAATCGAAGGAGGCCGAAATTTTGGCAACCGTGTCACCCCACGAAGCTTTTGCTCCCAAGGCCAATGCGAGTTGGGCATCTGATGAAACCACTTCAGTCGTGGCGTCAACCTGGGCCGCGGTGGCCCCGGTCACGCCGGCCGCCAGAATAGAATCTAACGCATCACGATAGGTAGACAGTGACGGCGCGTCAATCGTCCGACTTCGGCTGCCGCTGAGGTTTTGAAGCGACACAGAAATCGTCAGTGGCTTTCGCTCTACGGCGATGGGCGTAAATTGACCGGTGTCAACGGAATCTCCGCGCAAGAGCCCTCCTGCCCAGATGACGTCAGAGCCGTTGGCGTAGGCGACTACTTTGTCAAACTGTTTGGTTTCAGAAACGTTGACTGTACTGCAGGAAAAATCGCCTGATTCTTTGGGCACGCCTGCATCAGATATTTCCATCTTCGGGGAATCGACTGAAATAAGGGTGGTCGAAGCAAAGAAGGCGTTGATTGCCGATGCGCTTCCTTCGCCTCCACCGATGCCATTTTCAGTCCCTCCACCTATCGAACCGACACCTCCTCCGGTACCGGCGCCTCCACCGGAAGAGCCCGGGTTTTCAGTACCTCCGCACGCTAGGGTAAAGACAATCGCACTGGCGAGACATGGCAAAGCTGTCACTCTCAAAAGGTACATCGTAAAGCCTTTCTCAAATACGCGTGAACCGCTCAGCCCTAAGTGGAGCCCCAGCGGAAAAGTCGCAAAAATAGATAAATAAATTTGCTTCGGCTCAGAAATAGCGCAGCTCCAAGTGCATGCGTCTTGTTCGTCTTCACCTCACAGAAATCGCATGCGCGAGACAGCATAAACTCAGACGACGCCTCGCCTTTGACGATGGATTTTGACTCGCGAGCGAGCTCTGTAACGATTGCGCCATGTCAGCAATTGGGATCACGTTCTTCGGTGTCTTGTGCGGGGCGTTGTTCATTTGGGCGATGGCCCGCGCATCGGCCGTGACAGACAGGCCAGTGAGAAAGGCGATAATGCTCTCATCTTGCGGAGCTGCTCTTTGGCTTGGCGTGGCGATGGTCGCTGCGGTTTCGGGTAAACTCGCTGACTTCGAAGCACGCCCTCCACCGCTCAACGTTTTGATGGTCGTAATGGTCGGAGGCGCAATCGTGCTCGGCTTGACCGCTCCGGGTGCACTGATGGCGAAGGGCTTGTCATTTTCCACGCTGGTGCTGCTTCAATCTTTTCGATTCCCGCTTGAGCTGGTGATGCATCACGCTGCCAACGAAGGCTTGATGCCGCCCCAAATGACCTTCGGAGGTGAAGGACTCAACTACGAGATCGTCACCGGGATACTCGCGGTCCCGGTGGGCCTTCTGTTGCACAAGGGTTCCAGTCGTCACCTCGCCTGGGCCTTCAACCTGCTGGGCTGGGCTACTCTCCTGGGGATCATTGGCATCGCGGTGAGCTCGACGCCGATGTTCCACGCGTTTGGAAGCGACCCGCGGCACCTCAACACGTGGGTCGCGTACCCTCCTTACATCTGGTTGGGCGCCGGGCCGGTCGTGTTTGCTCTGCTTACCCACGTCGCGCTGACGCGCAAACTTCTGATCAATGTCCCACTTCGCCAGTCTGAGGTGTCTTAAGGAAAACGAAGGAGTGGCCCTGTTGGGAAAGCATATGAAATTGTCGCAATCATTAAGACTCTTTGTGTTCGGATTGAGCGTCGCATTCGTGGGTTGTTCGCTTCCTGAGTCTGCACCCTCGGGCGATTCAGGAACTGATTTGTTCAGCCCCGCGACTGCTGGCCGACAACTCTGCACCGAGGGAGTCGTTCGAGCTCAATCTGATGCAGGCGATCAAGCGCTGTGCCTCATTCCGGAAATCTCTTGCAACGCATCTACAGACATCAAATCAATAACACATTGCCATTTTCCACCCTCTCCGAGCCCCACGATGGCCTGCTGTGATGAACGTCCACCACAATGTCTCAATACAGACTGCGACTGTCTGTTGAGACACGGGCAGTGGATCGATTTTGCACTTGCGCAAGACGCTGGGACCAGCCTGCCTGAGTACAATGGCCCGAAGCGTAAATGCTCTTACCGAGTCAGTTGCAGCCCAGCTATTGATGGTGGACTCGCTGTTCTCGCCTGCACGCCCGCTTAAGACGACTAGAACTGCGCAGCAATAAACAACAGCCCGCCTCCTGGCAGCGGAGAAAAGCCGAGGGTTGGCCTGTCTCTCACGGCTGGCTCTTGTTCCCAGAGTGAGAGCAGTCGCTGCGACGTACCCTTTACGGCGAGCGCTTTGTAAATTTCCAAGCCCGTGCCCAAAATGCCCACCACCGAGGCAGAGCGACTCGCGATAATCTCCTCGAGGGTGAGATCGCCGGCAGCGTAGTTCGTTTCTGCCACGATAGCGCCGACGACAAAGAGTGTAATGAGCGCTGACGCCCCAGCCGCCGTCCAGTGGCGCAGCTTCCTGTCGATTCGCACAAAGTAACGAAGCTGAGCGTCTATTTGCGCCATGCGTTGCCCCACATCGACTGCTTCAGTGAGCGACTGCGCAGTACGATGCAATCGCGCCGGAGTGAGACTTCGGCAGAGTAAGAAACACTGAATACCGAAGAGCATTGATGAACCCACCCCAGCGCTGATGAATTTTGCCACTCGCTGCTCAGGTATGGCCACGCCGGCATAAATATTAGACCCGAGTATTGACGCGAGCCCCAGCCCAGCCGCAGCCCAGTCAGTCGCCCACCTCGCCTGTTCATTCGAGGCAAAGCTCTCAACCAATGTCCGTAGTCGTTGGGCCTCAGAAAACGAGATTCCGTACACCTCTGGCGGCTGGAGCGCGCGTTCATCTTGAACTTGTTGATACGCGGTCGGTCCAAAAGGCGCTGCGAAAAGACGATTCAATTCTTCATTCATGCCGCGAGAAGAATTGACCTCTCGCCGCTGTGCTTGATCTGCGTCGAAGACTTCAAATGACTCTTTTGAGGCCCAAGGCACTCGCAATTCGAAGGGGGCATCTTCGGCTTCGCTGTGTACATCAAACCAACGAAGTCCTCGTGCATCACGAATCGTCAATCGTGCATTCGGAATCACGTGTACCGAAAACCCTACATCGCGGCGCGGTCTGAAAAGCACCGCATCGGGGCTCAGTCCGCGCACAAATACCCGAGGTCGATAGGCTGGATTGACGATGGTGCGCGAAGACACCTCGATAAAGGCGCTCAGCTCGCCGTACGAGATGGCGCCATCGTGATTTGAGTCTGCCGCTCCAGCGAGCCCCGAGCGCACCAAATGGCTGAAGATTCCCGACTGGAGTTCTGACCATTCATAGACTTCCGATTCGGCGCTCGTCGAGAGAACGACTCCGACGTTCGGTAGCGACTCGCTCAACACCCGTTGCACATCAGCCGGTGTGCCAAAACGCCGGCCCCCGGGCTTACGAGGTGCGACGACAAAATATGAATTACAGCTGTCGAGAATGATGTGCACCCGATGCGCACCGAGACGTTTGACGAACTGCCGGAGCGCGTCAGAATCAAGGGCCCCATCACCCAATTCGAGAAAGCCTTTGCCCTCGCGAACGTCGCCATGGCCAGCAAAGAAAATGTACACTTCCGTTTCTTCGCCTCGACCCCGAGCCTGAGACACCGCACGCGAAATGGTCTCGATGCTCAAAGCGAACTTGGCCAAAGTCGGTCGAATGGGCAGCAGCTCAGAAAACAAACCCTCTGTATCTCGATCAAAGTCAGCCAACACCATGATGTCTTCTGAATTGGCGACGAGGGTCATCATCTTCGCGTACTTCGCCGCATCGTCATCGGCATACTGAAGAACGTTACGCCCCGGAGCGAAGCTTTGATTGACCCCCACTGAAATCGCAAACGCGTGAGGCTCAGCCGCGCCAATGTAGAGCGACCACATGAATGCGAACATCATTGAGTCACCAATTCAGCGGCCACGCGAATGATGTGCGCGTCTGGAAATTGAGTGTCGAGTTTGATGAGGACAAGACTTC
>JAYUVR010000124.1:0-16815 GCA_043753955.1 Archangium sp.
CCTGCTAAGCCGCCACCCGCTGAGCCGCCACCCGCTGACCCGCCAGCCGCCGAGCCGCCGCCTGCTGAACCGCCAGCCGCTGACCCGCCGCCTGCTGAACCACCAGCCGCTGACCCGCCGCCTGCTGAACCACCAGCCGCTGAGCCGTCATCTGGATCCAATGACGCCACTCCCTTGCAGCCCACCGTGATGACTATCAAGGCGAGCAGGGTCACACTTCGAACTCTTGTCATCGAAACCTCAAACAAATGGTGAAAACGGTTCTGGAAACAGCAAGCAATATGTTCTTTGCCGTCTGCTCAGCCAGCTCAATGTCGCCAACCCGCGCAACCTTCAAACCCAGCACAAAATAATTCGCCATAGCGAAGACACGGCGGTAAGACACACACCCATCAATCAAAACAAACTGATCGAATTACCAATTATGAACAAAAATATTTTACCTCCGCGTGATTGCCTTTCACGCCACGCGCTTACCGATGCCCCCGTTCTGAGCGAGTCTATTGGGCAGGGTTTACGAGGCTTGGCGGCGAAGAACCTCACGTCGATGCGTGCGCAACTTCTCCCCCGGTATTGAGCCGTAACGTGGTCAAGGAACGCTGATGGTTCTCCTGCCGCTCCAGCTCAAGCGTTGGAGGATTCACACGCGTGACTGTAGGACCGCAAACTGAGTGACCGAATCTATTCATGACTGCCCTTCCCTTTGTCGATGCCCTATCGCAAAGAGCGGGCCATGCAAATTTAGTTGTATTATCATGGCGTTATAATGCTTTCTGAGCCCTGTGGAGTGGCAACGCGCACTCCATTGTCCCCTGGGGGGGTACAACTAGGGGGCACATCGCTTCCCATTCTTCACGCGTTGGGTCCCGCTCTAAATTCAAACTTCTCTCCCCGTTTTCGTAACCCCGCCCGGGTGGGCCTAAGTGCGTCAGCATCCTTCACTGTGCTCTGTCCCAAGGCCAGTACAGCGAGACGGCGAGTACGCACCAATTTGGCTCTTGGGACCGAATGGTACGCGGGCAAGTGAGTGCAAGAGCTCACGAAAAAACTCCGACGGCAGACAAATAGGGGCTGGCCGCTCCATTGCTTAGGGGACCATCATGCCCACTCACGCACCGTGCAGTTCGAGTCGAATTTCCCTGAAGTACCTTTCTCTCTTTGCGCTGCTGGCCTCGTGCGCAGGAGGGGTTGATTCTTCCGTCGACCCCAGCGACGAAGATTTCGAGCCCGATTTTGTTGCCCGCGACAGCGCTGCGCTTGGAATTATTGGCGTCAACGACGTGCGCTTCGTGGTGGTGGAAGATACCGATGTTCGTTCCTCGGCTCCGAATACGAACTTCGGTAGCGTGGAATACATCGGGAGCGATTCATCGCCTCAACGTGAAGCGCTCATGCGTTTTGCTGTTTCTGGAATGACTAAACAACCTGAACGAGTCGTTCTTCGATGTCTTGTTTACAGCGGCTCCAATGACGGACCGGCGCTGTTCGTGACGCAAGGTTCGTGGGCCGGTAATACCGTTACATTCAATACCCGGCCCGGAGTCGTGGGTTCAGCAATTGCCGATATTGGAGTTATTCGAGGCGGAAAAATTATGGAATTTGATGTCACCTCAGTGGTGAAAACCAACGGGAGTTATTCGTTTACCTGGAGATCAACCTCCGATGACAACACCTCGTGTTTCTCGAAAGAGACCTCGTCTCCACCTGAGCTCATTGTGACGGGTGGATCATCAACCAGTGATGCGGGCACGGGCGGTGGTTCAGGCACGGGCGGTGGTTCAGGCACGGGCGGCGGTTCAGCAACGGGCGGCGGTTCAGGTACGGGTGGTGGAACTACGGGCGGAAAGACGTTGATCGTCGCGCCTTCAGGAGCTCCCTTCACCTCAATTCAGACCGCTCTCAACGCAGCCCTTGCCGGAGACACGGTTCTCGTCAAAGCAGGCACGTATTCTGAAAACGTCGTCTTTCCTCGCAGCGGTACTTCAACCGCACGCATCACCCTTCAGGGCGAAACCGGAGCCATTCTCGACGGCACTGGCAAAGGTGAAGTGGGAATTTCAATCACGAGTCGCAACCACATCAACGTCATCGGCCTCACGTTGCAAAACTACAGAGGCTCAAACACACCGATGGGCATCAGCGTTGATGGGAGCTCAAGCTTTCTCGACATCAGAAACAACGTCGTTCATCACATTGAGAACGCGAACGGCAATGCACACGGAATCGCGTTCTACGGAACCACGACCGCGCCCATCAGCAATCTTATTGTCGATGGAAATGAGATTCGCAATTGCAAACTCGGACAGAGTGAATCAATGGTGCTCAATGGCAACGTGACGACCTTTATTGTTGCGCACAATATCGTTCACGATAACGACAATATCGGCATCGACTTCATTGGTTTTGAAGGCACCGGCCCAGCGGGGCTTGATCAAGCTCGCAATGGTGTCTGTGTTGACAATATCGTGTTCAACATCAGCTCTGCCAGCAACCCCACATACGGAGGGGAACGAAGCGCTGACGGAATCTATGTTGACGGTGGTCGCGACATTCTCATCGAGCGCAACAAAATCGACAATGCAGACATCGGCATCGAAATCGCGAGCGAACATGGCGGAAAGACCACCAGCAACATCATGGTGCGTAACAATTTTGTCTCGAGAAGCTTTCAAGGCAACGTATTGATGGGTGGCTATGCCTCAAACAAAGGCAATGCACAGAACATTCAGGTACTCAATAACACCCTTTTCCAAGGCGGCGATGGCGAAGTGGTGCTCCAATTTAATTGCAGTGCAATCACCATCAAAAATAACATCATGGTTGCTAAATCAGGCAACCGCTACGTAGAGAATTCAGGTGGAAACAATTCGAACATCACGGTCGACACCAACCTCTACTTTGGTTCGAGCACGAGCTCTTCTGGCTCATTTGCAGACAGTCATCCTAAATTTGCAAACCCGCTCTTGGTGAATACGTTCCTCGACATGCACATTCAGTCTGGTTCACCGGCAATCAATGCCGGCCTCAATCTCGGGAATGATGGGAGTGGGGCTCCGCTGTCGGGGTTGACAGACATTGACGGCAGCGCCCGCGTTTCAGCAGGCACGGCGATCGACATCGGAGCTGATGAGCGCTGAACAATTTGCATGACCTCGTTCCGCCTGATTGAGCCGGGGCGAGGGGTTCGCTCAAACTTTAAATTCGTGAACGTGAGCGCTGCGAGGCGCTCATTGTTCTTTTAACCCATTGAGTTTTCGTCTTTTTCTAAATCTTTTGCGACGGTTCCCAGGCCGGAGCCTCCGATGGGGATGCGCCATCCATCGAAATCAGACTGGCAAGTAGACGCGAGCAACCTGAACGTGCTTGAGCAACCCGCACTGCAGCTTTCCTCAATTTCAGGTTGCAACACGCTCATGAAAACCTTTTCGATGTTGGCAGTACTTTCTGTGGTGACGACTGGCTGTTTAGACCTCAATCCATCCAGCTACCTCTTCAGCGAGCCTCCCACTGAGTGCGCTGCCGCCTGCATCGCCTCTGCTCCTACCTGCAAAGATGCGTCAACCTTGCTGGCCTATCGAGTGCGCGCGTGCGACGCCACGGTATGCCAACGAGAAGCGGTGGCAATCACTTGCGCCCACGGTTGTTCTGCTGGCGCTTGTCTCGGAGAGCCATGCGCAGGTGTCTTCTGCTCGAGCCCACCACAACCTCAATGCGTTGGTTCAATTCTTCAAACCTATTCTTCAACGGGCACCTGTGAGTCTGCTCAATGTAATTATGAATTGAAAAGCTTCGGTTGTGCTCGCGGTTGCGAAAATGCTCATTGCGTTGACGAACCTTGTGTTGGGAAAGAATGCGCTTCGCCGCCCCCGTCAACGTGCGTCGGCAATTCAACACTTCGGGTATTTGTTTCGTTGGGCACCTGTAATTCTGAGGGCAGTTGTCAGTATGCACACGTCGACAACCCGTGCACCAACACATGCAGCGACGGAAAGTGCGTAGGAGACCCTTGCGCGAGTGAATTGTGTGACACCCCTCCGTCGGCTACCTGTCGAAGCGCAACGGTTGTCTACCTTCCGGACACTCGAGGAACATGTGAGGCCGGAGTGTGTAGTTATAACTGGAGTGAACAATCATGTTCCACAGAACAACAATGCCTTGCCGGTCGATGCGTACCAGGCGGAGGCTCCGGGACTACGGACCTGACGTGGACTCCTACTGAGCTCAATTTCGAAAACGTCAACCCAGGTGAGTTCAAAATAATGGAAGTGGTTTTTCAAAATCACACTTCTATTCCGGTGGTGTTGACGCAAGTGACCTCAACCAACCCGGCTGACTTCTACCATTCGGTCCCTGCAGGTTCTGATGACACTCAATTCACGGTGCCGGGAGGCCTTGTTCCCACCCCTATGAAAATCGTGTGCAAGCCTTCCAAGTTTGGCGTGCTCACGGGAACCCTCACCTTTGTCACCAATCAACCTCAGACACCCACTGGCACCATCACCCTCAACTGCACTGGAGGCGGCCCACGCATTCGAGTCAGCCCCAGGCCCACGCTGTCTTTCGGAAGAGTGGGTTTCTTTCCTGGAAACACCACTTATTCCGTTCAACGCAAAGTGAATGTGCAGAACGTGGGCAGCCGTTCGGGTGCAGGCGACACCTCAGGCAATCTGTTTTTAGGGCAAGTTGGCGGCGATGGCACAGTAGGACAATTTCCATTCTTCGAGTTGATCGCTGGCGCAGGCACGGCACTTGACGAATTCAAAGTAATACTCGAGCCCAGCTACATGTCGACCACCGGCCTCGAGCCTGTCGCAGGGAAGAATTTCGTCGACCTACTGGTGACGCTCAAACCCCTTTCCCCTGGCCCCAAAACGGCGACCCTGAGCATCTACAGCAACGACGCCAACGAACCCACCGTCGTCATTGAAATAACAGCCGACGCCCAGCAACCGCCGCCATGTGAATTCACCACCTCACCCACGGAGGGCGATTTTGGTTTGGTCGCTCCTGGCGCGCAAAAGGACCTCGCATTCACCATCACCAACAACGCAGTGACCGCGGGCCAAATATGCATTTTCTCAGGTATGGAATTGGGGTCCGGCAGTGATTTGGCTTTCTCAATCGTAGGCGGAAATATCATCGAGAAAGAATTGCAGCCGCAGCAGTCGTTTGAAGTAGTGGTACGTGTAGCTCCGACGGGCCCAACCCCCACCGTGCTGCAAACACTCACCGGGCAATTGGTCTTTAATTCGACTTCACCTGCTAAACCTCAAGCTTCAATTCCACTGCACGCCTCGGTGGGCCCTTCGTGTATTACGGTAACTCCAGACCCGCTGATCTTCGGCACTCTAAAGGTTGGCTGCAGTTCAAGCGAGCGAAGCTTGCACATCTACAACACCTGCAACACTCCAGTGACCATCAAGAAGTTAGAAGTTCAAGCAGCAGCAGGTCAACCCGCTGGAGGAGCGAACTGCAGTAGCGCCTCTGCCTGCCCAGAGTTCACCCTGGTGGGCCAGCCGACAATTCCCACGGGCGGATTACAACTGCAGCCCGGCGGAAGCGCGCCCGTTTCATTGAAGGTGAAATACCTGCCCATTGATGTCGGAAGTGATTCAGGAGCCATTGCCCTCGACGCTATTCAAAATGGGCAAAGCATCACGTCCTTGGTTGGCTTGAAGGGCAATGGCGACAGCAGGGGCGTGCAGATTGATACGTACGCTCAGGAATTCAAACCCAAGGCAGACATCTTGCTGGTGGTTGACGACTCTTGCTCTATGGAAAACAAGCAAAATTCTTTGGGAGCCAACTTCGACTCCTTCATCACTTTTGCGAAGAGTGCAGATGTCGACTACCAAATTGGGGTCACGACTACGACCAACCAAGCATGCGACCCTACCCCCTTTGGGTGCGCGGCCAGTATGTCCAAAGGCCCATCTGGTAGACTTGTAACAGACAGCATCACGAACCTTAAATTTGTCACCCCGGCGACGCCCGCATTGGCTGATGTCTTCGCGCGATTGGTCAAGGTAGGAATAGCCGGCTCTGCCTTAGAACAAGCCCTCGCCACGTCGGTTTTGGCGTTGACGCCTCCGTTGATTGGTAATGAGAATGCTGGTTTCTTGCGACCGGAAGCCAGCCTTGCGGTGGTTATCGTTTCTGATGCCGCCGACCAGTCACCAGAACCCGTCACGTATTACCAAAATCTCCTGGTGAATGTGAAAGGCATTGAACGTCTATCGTCTTTCTCCTTCAACACCATTACGCCCACGCTCAATAGCCCACCGCTCAATTGCACCTACGATGACACAACAGCAAATTCATCGCGATTTGCCCCCATCGTCTCGTTCACCTCTGGTGTCTCTGAGGAAATCTGCAACACCAATTGGAGCATCGCACTCCAAACACTCGGCAAAACAGCCTTCGGTTACCGCACGCAGTTCTTCTTAAATGGCACCCCCGACTTAGCCAAACAAGACATCATCGTTCGGATAAATGGTGTAGTTACACCCAACGGGCCCAGCACCTGGGAATACGAGGCGGTCACAAATTCCGTTAAATTCAACCCAGTCGCTACTCCAGCACCGGGTTCCTCGATGGACATCGAATACGTCCAGGCGTGCTTATAGCTTTGGAATCTAAACTTCACCCCGTCTGCGAGACTCAGTTCAGCCTTAATACGATGCGGGCATGTTCGCGTTGAGCCCACCCGCACCGCTCGTGTCATTCACGATGTCTGGGTTTGTCCGAATAAAATTCAGCATGCTGGGCGTGCCAGTTGCCGGGTTTCCATACCAGAATTTCAGGTTGCGTTGAATGACTGTGTAATTGGCCCTGAGGTCATCGCGCACGCGTCGGTAAAGATACGTATACGAGGGGATTCCCACCCCGTCGTAGCCTCCGCCTCTCAAGTCGAAACCTTGAATTTCCGGGGCCAGTGGAACCTTGCCCGTGAGAGTCGGGTAGTAGGTCAGTACACCGGGGGCATCTAGGGGTGTGGTTCGAATAAGACCAATTGACTTGTTGCTGTTTGAACTGCCGAGCCCGATGCTTTCCGATTCGAGTATTCCAACCATATTGGCCACGTGCTCATGGCTAAAGTTAAGGTCAGGAATGACGAGACTCTTAACGAAGTGGTGTCTCATCATCAGCACAATCGCCATTTGGCCGGCGAATTCGCCAGCCTCCGTACCCCCTTCGGCGGCATACGAGATGACAGGTACGCCAACGGCCGACTCGGTCGTGGACATGTGATTGAAATTGGGGTGGTTATCTACGCGCGCCGCCAATGCCGCGAGGAAGTTGTCGATTCGGCTGCGGATGACCGGGTCCCACAATTTAATGTTGTAGGCGTACGTGCCCCCGAAGTCGGCCGATATTCTATACGCCCAGGCGTTGTTGTACTTGGTATGCGCCCAGAGCGGATCTCCATTCCATGGTGCGCCGGCTCGTAAGTCATTGGGAAGCAGCAAAGTCACGCCCTCTGCAGCTTCAAAGCTGCGCCACGAAAACCCGAGTATGAGGTGCTTTTGATTCCAGGACGGCAAAGTGGCATTCAGTGTGACAAGCCTCGACAGAACATTTTCAATCAGGCTGAAGTCGCGGGTGATAACACCTGAACTGTCTTTGCTTTCGTGTCGACCCCAGAGGATCATTATCTTGATGCCGCGCAACTGCGGGGTCGTCGCCAAGTCCTCAAAAACCCTATTCATCTCAGCGCTTGAGTCGATTTGCCAATCTTCGATTTTGGCGTAGATGCCCGGCTTCCATTTACTGGCTCTATTTGGGGCGGTGGCGCAGTTCACCATGATGTTGGTCACAGGGGTTAGACCTAGCGTTCCACTCCCATTGGTCACCGTGCATGTCTGGTTTTCAGGTTGCCCATTCACCACAACGACATAGTTCGCCCCTATAAGGAGCGAGCGACTCATGGTGAATGGGCCGTTGGAGCCGATGGATTTGTAGTTGGAGTTAACGTTGTTGAGCAGGAGCAATGACTGCCCAGTGGCGAGCCCTGATACGGTGCCGCCAATTGATTTTGATGAAGCGAATGCGGCGTCCTCAGCGATTGCAACAGATTCCGCGCGCTCGGGTTCTACGCCGCATGCCGCACCCACCAGGAACAGAGCTGCGAGGGTAAGCCTCGCACTCCACACACCCACAACGGTATTGTTTGTCTTGAGCATATCGCTTCCCCAATTGGGCTGTGAAATTCGCCTCAAGGCTCTTGAGCAAGCCCCATACCTTGTGGAGGCCTATGTCTTTCTGGTTGCTTGGGTCATGTTTGAGAGCGACTGGATTGGAGCTGTCATGCTCCACTGGTTCTTCGATGGGACATAAAGCAGGTATGTCCCAGGAGATTTTCCGTCTGCGTGTAGACAGAGATGCGCGAGACAGGTCCCGATTTGCATGTCAAACGACAGCCGCCTGCATTCGTGGTTTTAAATGTATTGATGTTTGGTGATGGGCTCTAAACGATATACGTCCATACCAACGCTTACTTTGTCTCAACCAACGCATACCGACTCAGCACCGAAAGAAGCGCGGTCACATCAATCGGCTTCGCCAAAACATCATTCATGCCCGATTGCAGACACGCCGCGAAATCTTCAGGCATTGCTGACGCAGTGAGTGCAATGACAGGCACTTTCCCTGCCTCACCCGACAACGCCCGAATCTGCCGAGTCGCTTCAAGCCCATCCATCTCGGGCATTTGCATGTCCATCAACACCAAACCCCACGAGCCGCTTTGCGCTGCTTTGACCGCCTCGCGCCCATTCACCGCCGTCTGCACTTGATAGCCCGCTCGCCCGAGCAAACCTCGAGCGACAGCCAAGTTGACCGGGTTGTCATCGACCACCAGCACGGGCTTTGAAAGGCCTCGCAGCCGCGGAAGCATCTTGTGAATTGCAGGAATAGCCTTCGTTGTCCCAGCAACCTTCAATTGCACTGAAAAGGAAAACCGACTCCCTTGGGTGTAACTGGCATCGTGTTCAAGCGAGCCACCCATGAGCCGCACAAATTCTCGAGAGAGCGCCAAACCCAAACCTGTACCCCCCGCTCGCCGAGTAGCGGAAGCATCACCTTGTTCAAACCGATGAAACAAACGCGGCCGGACCGACGCCGGAATACCGGGCCCTGTATCAACAACCGCGAACTGCACCCTGTCACCCAGCATGTTCACTTCAAAGCAAACCGTGCCTTCAACCGTAAATTTCACCGCATTCGACAACAAGTTCGACAACACCTGTCGCAATCGCAGTGCATCGCCCTGCACCATACTGGGCACCTCCAGAGCCACACTCAACGTCAGTGCAATTTTCTTTTCCTGAGCAAGCGGCGCGTAGAGCTTGCCTAAATCATCCACCAGCATGCGCAAATCAAAAGGCACGGGCGCCAATTCAAGCCGCCCTTCTTCCAGCCGAGCAAAATCAAGGAGGTCGTTAATCAGCAACACCAACGCCTGCCCACTGCGTTGAACCACTTCCAACTGTTCACGCTGCTCAACACTCAGCTCACTCTGCAGCAGCACTTCCGTCATGCCCACCACCCCATTCATCGGAGTGCGAATTTCATGACTCACATTGGCCAGAAAGACAGACTTTGCTCGGTCTGCAGCCCGCGCTTTACTCAACGAGCGCTCACGCTCATCGGTGTACATTTTTGCGTAGAGCACCGAGAGACCCAGCTGAAAGACCAAATTGAGCGACATCGTAAAAGCGATGTCTCGGTCTGGGTCTGAAAACGTATACCCCCGTTGGCCGAGCTGAAGAGCGACCACTCCGCTCAGTGCCGAAATGAATGCCCAACTCATACCTCGGCGCATGCCTGCGGCAAAACCTGCCGCCAAAGGCACGATGGAAAGAAAGAAAATGACTGAAGGGTCAAAGGGCGTTTGCCCCAATGCGGTGCCAATAAAAGACAGCGTGACGACGGTCAGCGAAGCGTCGATGACGCCATTCAAAGGCATGCCGAAACGAAGAGCGGCCAAGACGGCTATCGCCCCGACGATGGTGAGCGATTGCACCACCACCTGAGCGCCCATGTCATTCCAAATATACAAACCCAACATCATCAACAGCAGCGGCGTTGACCACAACCAGGCGCGGATGATGAATCGAGCCCGGCCTAAATCGGTGTCATTCAAACCTGGCGGTTCGAAAACCTTGACCAACCGCGGCTCGTAGTTCTGCGCTGCCTGCAAAGAAACGTCCTCTCCTGTCAACACTGACTCGGCGATGTGTTTACGCGTGTTGTCTTCTGGTCGACATGGGTCACGATTCTCCTATGGCTGAGTTGTTTTTCACCCGGTTTATTTCATGTCAATGCGCTGAATTTACTCACTTCGGGGTTGGGTCAACAT
Source organism: Archangium sp. (assembly GCA_043753955.1). GTDB lineage: Bacteria > Myxococcota > Myxococcia > Myxococcales > Myxococcaceae > Archangium_A. Next base: position 10,361 of record JAYUVR010000124.1, read on the forward strand.
TTGCTCCACCATCAAGTGCGCATGAGCAGACCAAGCGCTTTGACGGTGCCCCCTGAGGAGGCGCAGTCCGAAAAAGTGGGTGAGACCAAAGTGGCCCTTGAGGCGACTTGGGTGCCAGATCTGCCCGATGCTCCCCTTCAACTGCCTGGCGCTGAACCGGCCTGGTCGCCTCCACGTGAATTCGACGGCTATCACATTCGCCGTTCCATTGGGCGTGGAGCCATGGGCGAAGTCTTTCTGGCCTACGACACCTTGCTCGATCGCCTGGTGGGCGTGAAATTCATCTATGCATTGGTTGCGGGTTCCGAGCAACGAGAGCGCTTCCTGGCGGAAGGCCGCGCCATCGCCCGACTGCAGCACCCCAACGTTCTCACCATTTACCGCGTCGGCGAAGTCGAAGGTCGCCCTTACCTAAGTTCCGAATTCATTGAAGGCACACCGCTCGACGAGCTGGAAATACCGCTGCCGTGGAAGAAGGTGCTGGAAATCGGAATCGGCCTCGCTCGAGGGTTGGCGGCGGCCCATCGAAGGGGAGTGCTCCATCGCGACGTCAAAGCCGCCAACGCCATTCTCAGCAAAACCGGCGAGGTAAAACTGCTCGATTTCGGTCTCGCCAAGGTAGTGGAAGTCACCGACGCGCCGGTCGTCGAAGCGGGCACCAGTTATTCCCGCGTTCCTTCCGGGCTCCGCCGCCCACCACCCGAAACCAATCACAGCGGGTTGGCCGGCACGCCGCTCTACATGGCTCCAGAAATCTGGGCCGGTGAAGGAGCCACTTTTCGCTCAGATGTCTATTCGATGGGCATACTGCTGTACCAACTCTTGTCAGGCGCGACTCTGCACGTGGCGGCCACACTGGGCGAGCTGCGTCGAATGGCGTGTTCGACTCCTGCGCCTCCATTGACAGAAGTTATTGATGCGGACCCACGCCTCGCTTCCATCATTCAGCGCTGTCTCGAAATTTCGCCTGAGAACCGCTTCACCAATGCCGACGAGCTGCGCGATGCCTTAGAGCAACTTGAAGCCACGGCTGCCGACGCCGCCATTCCTCAAGGAAACCCATACCGCGGTCTCGCCGCTTTCGAAGCCGAACATCGGGGTCTGTTCTTCGGCCGCGACGCTGATGTGCGCGCTCTTCTCGAACGGCTGCGCGTCGAGTCATTTTTGGTGGTGATGGGGGCGTCAGGCGTCGGCAAATCATCACTCTGTCGAGCCGGCGTGTTGCCTCGCGTCGCCTCGGGCGCACTTGGTGAAGGGCGCACCTGGTCTACCGTGATGCTCAAACCAGGGCAGCACCCGTTGGCTGCGTTGTGCTCAGTGCTCGCACCCTTTCTTTCCACTGACGAAGAATCGCTCGCCGCCAAGCTGCGAAAAGAACCCTCAGTGCTGGGCCGCCTTCTGCGCAGGCCGCACGCTGGCGATGCAGGGCTGATGATTTTCGTCGACCAACTCGAAGAATTGGTCACCATCGCTGAGCCCGCCGAAGCCGCTATTGTCGCTGAAGCACTGTCCTCATTGTACGCCCCCGCTCCCCGCCTGCGGTTGCTGGCCACCACTCGAGCCGACTTCGTCACCCGCATCGCCGGTTTGCCCGGCTTAGGCGCCGAACTGGCCCGCACTTTTCATCTGCTGTGTCCACTCACCGTAGAAAACGTACGCGAAGCCATCGTGGGGCCTGCCCGAGTCAAAGGGGTGCGTTTTGAAAATGAAGAGATGGTGGACAACCTCGTCGCCGCGGCCACCAATGCCGAAGGGGCGCTCCCGCTGCTTCAATTCGCTTTGGCCGAATTGTGGGAACACCGCGACAAAGAGCATCATCGCATTCTCGCTTCGTCTCTTATTCCCTTAGGCGGAGTCGCGGGCGCGCTCGCCCGACACGGAGATCGCGTCGTCGACCGCATGTTGCCCGAGCAACGCGCCGTCACTCCGCGACTCTTGGTCGACCTCATCACCAAAGAAAGCACCCGGGCGCGACGCCAAGAAACTGAACTGCTGCGGGGCGATGAGCGCGCCGTCAAAGGCGCCCTCGATGCGCTGGTGAGCGGCCGACTCTTGGTGGCCCACGCAGCTCTGGGAGGCGCGTCTTATGAAATTGCCCACGAGGCCCTCATCAAAGGGTGGCCCACCTTGCAGCGGTGGACCGAGAATGAACGAGACGGGCGAGCCGCCCGAGAGCGACTGGCCACCGCTGTCGATGAGTGGGAAAGGTTGGGTCGTACTCCCGACGCGCTCTGGAGCGCTCGACAATTGGATGAAGCCACGCGCCTCGAAGCTGGCGGCCTGCAGCGCACTGAAGCTGAATTCATCGCCGCTTCGCGCAAGGCGTACGCGCGCAAACGGTGGCTGCGCAGTGCGTTGGTGGCTGTATTGGCATTGACGGTCATAGGCGTTTGGGGCGCAGCGCGCTTGAGTACCAGCCTCGCATTGAAGCGACGCGTCGAAACGTTTGTGGCCGATGCGAGCGAAAAACTCAATCGCGCTCGAGAAATGACAGCCACGTCTGAACAACTCAAACACCAAGCCCTCGAGCAGATGGACTTAGGCAATCAAGACGAAGGAGAACGAGTGTGGCTTGAAGCACTCACCATCAAAAAAGACGTCGATCGCACCTTAGGCAGAGCGACGCAGGCTCTCGACGAAGCCATTGTGCTGGGGAGCAGTGATGGGCGCGTGCGCGAATTACTCGCCGACGCCATTTACGCGCGGGCACTCTTGGCCGAGCAAAGCGGGGCCACGGAGCGCATGACTGAACTCATCGAACTCCTTCCACTGTACGACGCGTCAGGTCAACGCATGGCACGCTGGAACGCCCCCGCTTTACTCACAGTGACGACCGAGCCCCCGGGAGCTCAAATCACCGTTGAGCAATTTGTAAAAGATGAGCAAGCCCAAATGAAGGGCCTCCCGGCCAAAGAATTGTCTTCAGGCGCCGAGTCGTTGCCCCAAGGTACCTATGTCGTGACCGTCAATGCACCCGGCCACGCCGAAACACGGCTGCCCATCTTTTTAGAGAGAGGGGAACGTTTGCCGTTGTCGATTCGACTGCTCAAAGCCGAATTCGTACCCAAAGGTTATGTCTATGTCGCTGCTGGGCGATTTATCTATGGCACTCGGGCTGAAGAAAGAGACCGACGCGATTTTTTGCACACCGTGCCCGCGCATTCGATGCATACCGATGGCTTCTTAGTGGCCCAGCATGAGACCACTTGGGCCGATTGGCTTGAGTACCTGAAAGCCCTCAGCCCGGCAGAAAAAGCCAAACGCACCCCCAAGATGGACGAAGGCGGCTTTCATGGCGCCCTGTCCATCACTCAAGAAACAACAGGGCTCTGGAAGTTGACCCTTCAACCAGGCACCAAAGCCTTCGTCGCTCTGGAAGGTGAGCCCATTGTGTACAGTGAAAGACCTTCACGCACCCAACAAGATTGGCGGCGCATGCCCGTGTCGGGCATCGATTTTGAGAGCGCCGAAGCCTACGCGCGGTGGTTGGCTGAAACCAAACGACTCCCAGGGGCGCGGTTGTGTGATGAACGCGAATGGGAAAGAGCGGCCCGTGGGGCAGATGACCGCGAATACCCACATGGCAGCCAGCTCAAAGCCGACGATGCGAACCTTGACGACACGTATGGAAAGAGCCCTCTGACGTTGGGGCCTGACGAGGTGGGCTCACATGCGGCTTCACGCAGCCCCTTTGGCATCGATGACGCGACGGGCAATGTCTGGGAATGGGCCCGCTCGGTCTCTGGTAAGAAAGACTTCGTCGTACGAGGGGGGAGCTTCTTATTCGGCCACAATTCCGGCCGGGTGACGAATAGAGAACTGGTCGAACCTACCCTTCGCGACGTCAGCCTCGGGATGCGCGTGTGTGCCGACGTACCCTCGCTTTGAAACTGCCTGGGTGGGTAGCAATTGGGTAGAGCGCCGATTTGCCCCAGCCTTCTTTCTTCAAACCAACCATGAATAGACAACCTGCGAGTGGCCTTTGCCGTGCAACACGTCTGTTTTGAATGACGACTCTCAAAAAAGACGCTCTATTCCCGTTGTACGCAGTTGTACTCACAGGTTTGTCTGCGTGTGGGCCTCAGTCGGCGGGCGAACAGCCCATCGGCCTTGACGTGGGCACCATGCTTCAACCGATTGTCATTGGAAATGGGCGCGAGCTGAATGGCCGCGAACTCAATGGCAGAGAGTTGAATGGCCGTGAATTAAACGGTCGCGAACTCAACGGTCGAGAGCTCAACGGCCGCGAACTCAACGGGCGAGAGCTCAACGGGGTCGCGCTTTCGGGAGCCAAACTCGACGGCGTAAAACTGTCGGGGCTCAAACTCAAAGGAACGCTGCTGGTAGGCTCAACCGAGAACGGCGGCTCTGTGTCGGGGTCTGAATTGGTAGGCACCGTGCTCAAACCAGAATCTGGCGGCAAAGCATTGGCCTACCGCATCGACGACTACTTCTTGTCGTCAGACACAGACATGCATTTGTATCAAGTCAGCGTCGGCGCCGATGCAACCTGGTTCCCTTACTGTGGGAGTGATGAAGACGGCGAGCCCATTTTGGCAACTGCAGTCGCGGGCCGCTGGGATTACGGTGTCAACGTCAGCGGAGGCGGTTCGAAAATCAATGACCCGTCTTCGTTTACCTTCGCGTGCCTGACCGGAGCCATCGCCAAGTGCGTGATGCTTGGTTACAAGCCTTGGAAGAAGTTGAACGGCGACTCGTTGGCCGCTCATCACCAAACCTGCACCCGCGTGTTGCGCGCTGACTACTGCGGTAACGGCCAGAGCTTCACGAAAAATGGTGTGTTGATTAACATCTATGATGGCATTGGAGTGCAGCCTGACACTGACAAGTGGGGCATCGAAGCCGAGTGGGCTGAAGATGGGGCACTGTGTCTCGAAAATCGCCGCGTCCCTAGCAATGAACCGGTGTCGTGTGTTTCCCAAACATATAAACACTGCGGCAGCACAGCCCACTTCTCGTCTGGCGCACTCATCATGAACGAAGTGCCGCTCACGAAATCAATCAAGTAAATCGCTTCTCTAAACACTCATGTTTCATAAAAAGCCCCTGGTCACCCAGGGGCTTTTTTATGTCTATCGATTAAGCCGTTGCATTCTGGTGATTGATACCTGATGCAACGATTAATCAAGAAGTCCTTGGGCGTTGCTGGGTTTCGCAAAGAAGCCGCGCCCTTAGTTCCCCCCGGCTGTTGACACCGAGTTTTTCAAAGACGCTGCGTACTTGTTTGGCAATGGTGCGTGATGAGGTGCCGCGGGTTTTCCCGATGTCGCTGTTGGACAGACCGCGAAGGGCGGCGTTCACCACATCGCGTTCAGCCTCTGTCAATTTTTCAAGTTGCGTCGGGTTTGCTTCATCAGAGGTGACGAGCACGTCGAGTTGAGCTTCGCCCAGGTGTACCGAGACATTTTGTGCTTTGCCTGAAACAAAAGCAGTCAATTCGCCCCGATGGTGCAGACCCAGCTTTGTCAGCGACCGGGCTAACGCTTTGGAAGCACAAGCAGACGAAATGCCCATGGCGTAGGCAGCTTCTTTGGTACTGGCACCGAGCGCAATCAGTTCTGCGACGGCACGCTCGACAGAGCCCAAGGCCCGAGGGTCAGGCAACTGCGGGTCATTCCGGTAGATGAGCAGATAGCGACGGCCGTCTGCTTCCCATCGGTCGACCGAAGAGAAGCGGCCTGCGAGTAATGCGCTCCACAGTTCAAGAGCTCGTTCAGGCTCGTGGCGAAGCGCACCTCGTGCCATTTGTGCATCTTTCACCGCCTGTAAAAGTCGCGTGCGCAAATCGGTGTCTTCCCCTACTTCGCCGACGGCGTGATGAACCGTGCCATTGACATCAAGAATGGCGCTGATGGGCTCTTGCGCTGCGACCTTTCGTCTCAACCGAAGCGCAGCAGCCATGTGCAGCGCCACTTTGCCCCAGAGACTTCGAACTCGAGGGTGACTCACCACCGGCTCAGGTGAAGGCGCGACAATTTTAATGGCACCGCCTTCGCCATCTTGGGCGAACACCAAAAAGGCATCGACCACGCGGGCTGGAGCCATGCCATTGCGATACAGCCCCGCGGCTTCGAGCTTACGCGGCCAGGCTTCGTCGAGCCCACCGCAGACCACTGCTCGCGGAGCAAAGGCATCGAGAATAGGGCAAGGAAAAGTGCGGTGCAGACCTGACGCGTGTCTGCCGCAATCAGGAGCAAGCCCCACTGAAAGCATCGGAGGCTTCGGCATAAGGTGGCCGTTTTCGATGCGGCCCGTCGCGGCGTACAAACCAAAACCACGGTCGAGGTCCGGCCGGGCGGCTGAAAGAATACTTTCCACCCATTGCCCATCGGTGCCTGCCAACGAATAAGCAGTCTCGAGGGTGGTGATTACGGTCTCAGTCAAAATCGGGGACGACATGCGAAGGCTGCGTACTCCTTTCAGCGTTGCTCTGG
>JAYUVR010000125.1:0-15899 GCA_043753955.1 Archangium sp.
GTGGCGTCTTCAGGCGTAGAGATGACCGCCCGTTCGAGCAAGTCAGCTCCAGTTTCAATTTCACCCTTCTTAAAGAGCACCCACCCCAGCGAATCGAGAAATGCTCCGGTTTCAGGTTTGATTTCGAGCGCCTTGCGAACCAAGCGTTCAGCTTCATCGAGATCGCCCCCATTTTGAGCCAGCGTGTAGGCCATAAAATTCAAGGCCACTGCATTCTTCGGGTCAACTTCAACGATAAGTCGTGCCTTTTCGACGGCTCGGTTCCATTCGCCTTTTTTGTCGTAGACCGCGGCCAAAGCAAACAGCAGCGCTTCGTCACGAGGCGATCGATCGAGCGCGCCATTGAGCAATGACACCGCGTCATGCAAGCGATGCTGCCGCGCGTAAAACCCAGCCACTCCTTCGAGGAGCTCTGTCGTTGGCCCCTCATTGAGCAACTTCACCAACAAGGTCTCGGCGTCTTTGATTCGGCCAGCGCGCTCGAGAGTGCGAACGATGGCAGGCTGCACTCCTGCGAGTTCGGGTTTTTCAGCTTCGAGTTTTTGAAGGACTTCTAAAGCGCCTTTGTTTTGCCCCAACTGAGACAAACAGATGGCTCGATGAAGTCGCGCTTCAAAGCTTACATCGCCCAAACCGGCAGGCACCGCGGCGAAAGCCTCGCTCGCCTTCCCATAATCTCGCACCCGCTCGTGCACCAAACCCGCATAGAAATGGAGCCGCGGCTCGCCACCAGCCCCGCGCGCTTGATCGAGCACGTCGGCCGCGAGGTGCAGTTGGTGTGCAGCCAAGTAGCTAAAGGACACTTTGACGGCGATTTCTGGGTCGCGGCCAAGCGAGAGCACTTGGTCGAAATAGGCGCGCGCGTCAGAGACTTTTCGCATGGTGAGCGCCAGGCGCCCCGCGTTGAGAAGCACCTCCTTATTCTCGGGCTCTCGTTCCATCGCGCGTTCCCACGCTTCGAGCGCCTTTGGCAATTTGCCTGCGACTTCCGCGATGCGGGCGAGCGTGGCCCATGACTCAACGTCTCCTGGGTCTCGTTCAATCGCTCGCAGCAATAGTTTTTCTGCCTTCGATGCCTCGCCACGTTCAGCGAGCGCCAACCCCAAGCGGCGAAAACCAACCGGGTCTCCTGGCACGGCCACGCCGAGTTCTTCAACCACACTCACTGCGTCATCGATTCGACCTTGATCCAGCCACAATTGAGTCAGCACCAAATAGGCGTCGGGGTCACTGGGGCGCAGTTTGATGGCCCGCATCAGATGAGAGCGCGCCCGCGTCATCTTCTGCCCTTCATAGAGAACCCGGCCCATCAACAGCTGCGCTGGTGGATAATTTGGGAAGTGCTCGATGACTTTTTTGAGCTGCACTTCAGCTCGCTCGAGATCAGCGCTGCGGGCGTACTGCTCAGCCAGCTTGGTCATGAGGTAGGGGTTGGTTTCGTCGGAAGCCAAAGCCAACCGAAGCTCATCGAGGGCCACCCCATGGTCGCCTTCGTGATGGGCTAACCGCGCTCTGAGAAAATGCGCATAAGAAGCGGCTGATGGGTAGGTGAGCAACGGATGATCGAGGGTGGCTCCGATGGCTTCGCGCATCGCGGCGACATCGACTGATGGGCGTTGAGGGGCCCCCGCCCAAGCGACCGTTGCGAACACCAGACTGGCCAAAACATAAAATCGCATCTTTTAGAGGGCGCTAAGCGTCTTCAAGCAGCTTCTAACTTATGCCAAATCAACCCTCGCCGCCCAGGGCACAACCTGAGGCCACTCAGAAGCACCTGTAAAATCTTAAGATGCCGTCAAAACATGTCGGCTACAGTGCGCGCGGCCGCAATGCCCACATGGTCCCCATGCACCGTACTCTGACTGCTGTCGTCCTCTTGGTCGCCGCTTCTTCCTTCGCTCAAACGGGCGATGAATGGAGCACTTTTCCACCCGCGCCTAAACCTGCTGTTCAGCCGGTAGAAGCGCCGACACCCAAAGTCGAAGAGCAGGCACCTGTCATCTCGCCGACACCTCCGTCGTCACCCGCCGACGCGGGAATCGACCTTGATGAAGCCAATACCCGCATCATTTCGCAGCGTGAACGGGTGCTACCCGGCACTGAAGCGCACAGCCCTTCAACTTGGGGCAACAGGTGGGATGCGCAATCGAACGGGCGCGTTTCCACGGGTCAAGTCGGCATCGGAACTGTGTTCGTGCCCAGCGCAAGACTGGGAGCCGCCGGAGTGGTTCGGGTGTCGCTGTTGGGCGAAACCCTCAACATCATCGATTTCCCCGTGCGTTCAGCTCAAAATATTCGCTCAGCCATCACCTTCGCTGCGAGTTTTCAACCCTTCGAATGGGGTGAAGTCTTCGTCAGCTATGGGGCGTCGGCCAATACAAACAGCCGTACGTCACCCAATTTGATTCAAACGCTGGGAGATCTTTCGGTGGGGCTCAAAGCGTCAAGGCAATGGGCGCGCGGGTTTTATGCAGGGGTAGATCTCCGCTTGCTCACGTTTTCTGGCGTCGGCAATCAAAGTGTCAGTCGATTCGCGGTCGGCTTTAAGCCCACCTTACTGGCCACCTACGATTTTCGTACCGCGTCACCGTATGCACCTTTTTTGCTGACGCTCGGCTTGGGCTTCACCCTCGATGGCAGCGGAACGTTGGTGACCAATCAACGGCTCAATGCGGCTGAAGAGTTTGCCCTCAACGTCAATCGCTACCATCGCTTCAATGTCAGCGCGGCACTCGAAGTGCCTTTCCCCGTCGTCACCCCGTTTGTCGAATATCTGCTGGGTGCACCTTTGGGAGTGCCCGATGGGCAATTGACGGGGCCCGATGGAAAATTCGTCGACGTTTCGGCCGCGATGGCGCAGCAACTGGGTGTTGGCCTCAAGGTGACGGCGTTTAAAGATCTCACCCTGCTTTCCGGAGTGAACTTGGGGCTTTCCCAGTCTGTTGGTTTGGGCGTGCCTGCGACCGCACCGTGGAATGTGTATTTCGGAGCCGCCTTCGCCATCGACCCCTTTCAACGCGGCGAAACAAAAATCGTCGAAACCATTCGTGAGAAACAGGTGCAGGTCGCTCAGACAATGCATCTCGAAGGCACGGTTACAGATCAACGAACAGGTCAACCCATTGCGCAGGCCGTGGTCAGTGTTGAAGGGCTCAGGCCTGCGGCTACTGATGCACAAGGCCAATATGAATCGCTGCCGGTTAGTGGCACCTTGGCCAAACTGAGCATTTCTCGCGAAGGCTACAAGTCGGTTGAACGCGAAGTGATGGTCGACCCCAATCAAAACACGAAGATTGATGTCGCACTGGAACCTGAAATTAAACTGGCCACCTTTCAGGTGCTGGCGACGGCCGATAAAAAACCCGTCAAAGCAGACATCGCCTTTACCGGGACTGCAGCAGCGAAGGTACAGACCAACGCAAGCAGCGTGGCCACCGAAACACAACTTCCGGCGGGTACCTATACAGTCACTGCGGCAGCCGATGGTTATTTGGCACAGACGCGTGACGTGCAAATTCAGGCCGGAGGGAAACTGACTGTCGCCTTCGAATTGAATCCAATTCCCAAAAAGACATTGGTTGTCTTTAAGGGCGATAAAATCGAGATTTTGCAACAAGTGCGGTTTGCTTCGGCAAAGGCTGCGGTTCACCCTGAGTCATTTGGCCTGCTGCAGCAAGTCGTCGATGCCATCGTAAAGAACAACGTGCGCAGAGTCAGAGTCGAAGGCCACACCGACAACCGCGGCAGCAAGAGCGCCAACCAGCTACTTTCAGAGGACCGGGCCCGAGCAATAAAAGAGTATTTGATATCTCAGGGCATCGACAAAGACCGGTTGGAATCAGTGGGGTATGGTGACAGCAAACCCATTGCACCCAACTTGACTGCGCGGGGCCGCGAACTCAATCGCCGCGTAGAATTTATTGTTTTGGAGAAGTGATGTCGCATTTTCAGGGTGTCTTGTTTGTAGCCTTGGCGTGCTCGTGTAGCCCGCCAAGTGGTCCTCCGGCTCCGCTGCCGCCTCCTGGGGTGTTTCTCACGGTTGACGAGTCAAACGTCATCGGCAACGAGCTCAAAGGAAAGGTCAGCGTGAGCGGCTGCAGTGCGGTCACTCAAGTGCAGCTGCTTCAGGAAGACGCTTTCTTAACTGACCTCAATTTCACTCAAAACCCCACCGAGTTTTCATTGCCCGCGGGCACCTTTTCGTCGCTCTTTCCCCAGTTGGGCATTGCCGCTCCACTCACGCTCAAAGCCAAGGTGGTGTGCGGCGACGGGCGCACTAACAATTCGATTCCCGTGGGGGTTCGATTTTTTCCCATCGCCAATCGCGTGACCGCTTCGGCTGGACAGTTGGCGGTGCCAAATAATTTTGTGGCCGAAGGCGGGTTAAACGGGGCCAGCCCCACATTTTTAGGCTGCGCGGCGACGACGAGAGGCACCAAGTTGACCCGCGTCAATGTGCTGGGAGCGGAGCTGACCTTCAATGAAGCCATACCCTTCCCTTGCGATCTCTCGACACAGATTACCGAGGAAAGCAGCATCAGCGGCACGCGCTGGGTGCTTCAGCCAAATCAGGGGGCCTATTCCATCGATCACAGCCTGACAGTACGGAACAAAGTCACCAATTCTTTTGCCAAACGCATTGGCGTAGGCCCCAAAGGCGCTGCAGCCATTTGGCTCGACGACACCGGCTTACTCATCAGAATTGTGAAAGCGAGCCCCACGCCGAGTGCAACCGATTGGGAAATGAAAATTCCCGTAGGGATTGTCAATTCAAACCCCATCGTCGACGACGGGGCGGGCATGGCGGTCTGGGCCAGCGAGTGGATCTACGACAGCGGCTCGCACAAAGCAGACATTCTGGCGCTCAAGTTTGATTTGAACACCGGCGAGATTTTGAGCCAAAACGTCATACTCACGCAGCAGTATCCACTCTCAGCGGGCAGTCTGCCCATCACGCCCGAGGGTGTGTTCAGTTCTGATGGTGCCTTTTTCACCTTTCCCCTGCTCGCCTACGACCCTCAGCTGAACGTCACCAGCACCGTGGTTTCGTGCGCCACCTCAGCCCTCGAGAAGTGTGAAGGTACTGCGCGCCGGTGGACCAGCCCCCCTTTGCCCGGAATGATTCGACTGGTGCTGCCCTTTTCTCAAGGCAATCTCTTTGCCGCGGCGGGGTCGACTCAAGTGTATTTTCTCAATGCGCAAATGGGCACGATTTTAAACTTGGCTGACAAACCACTCAAGCCATCAGGCAGCCAAATCGTGTTGGGTCTTCTCCCCGGTCGGGGCACCGATTTCTATGTGCTGACGGGCCCAGATTTGGGTTCTCTTACAACTTCGTACCCCACGGAAATCATCGCCACCGACGCGCCCGCCAGCGGCGAACTTTGGCGCATGCAGTACGGCGGTGGAACCTCGTCAGACGAGTCGATGCATATCGATGTGGATGAAGGGCAGCAGGTGTGGGTGCGGGCCGGTACTGATCTCATCAAACCTTTGCCAAACAGTGAGTACCGCAGCGCCCGAGGGCCCACCAAATAACGCTTAGTGGTAGTACTAGCCGCCGGGGGCCTGAAACAGCGGGAGCGTGGTGGCAGGCTTTCACGAAGGCACCCATCCGTCCCCGTCGTAGGCCTTTGGCTTGGTCGTGCAGCACTGTTTGCTCGCGCTCATCGGCGTGAGGCGTGGCGGCGCAGGCGCCTCGAGCGAGAGCAGGTCCAAGACGACATCGGCTCGGTAGTGCAGCCATTCGGAGCACAGATGCCCGTCCAGGCGCTCATCTTTCGCGGAGTGCTTCATCTCCCAGGTCGCGCGCCAAATCGTGTCCCGTACGGTCCCGCCGCTGAGTAGGCCGTGAAACGCATGCGGGGCCAGCCGTTCAACCCAGCGTGGAGAAATGGTTTGCCAACGCGCTCGCGCTAAAGTGCCGCGCAGCTCGACCCAAGCAGTGGCACCGTTGCCCCCCGCGGCCTCTAAGCGGCCGCCAGTAAAGTGCAGCTCGTTGGCCGTGCTCGATAACACCGGCACACACGCTTCACACTTGAAGGGCAAACTAGACCCTTGGTGGAGACCAAGGACCCGTCCGGCTCGGGTGCCATCCGCGCACTGCTCCAGCTCCACGCGCTTGTCGCTGCCGTAGATACCGAGGCGCCAACACGCGCCACCCAACGACGACAGGACCGCGAGCGCAGGTCCTTCTATGCGTCCGTCAGCGTACTCCGAGCCGAAGCTGCCGGTATTGTCGCGAACCTCGACGTTACCAAAGTACAGCAAGTCGCTATCAAGAGACCTTGCTCTGCGCGCGAGATGCTCGCTGGTCACTTCAGCTGCCGCCGCGAGCGCTGGCTTCCAAGCATCGAGCAGGGGCCGCTCCGCGGATCGCTCGCCGGTGGCCGACTGCGGACCCTGGCGGCACGACAATATAGCCGCTGCTACCCAGGTCATGATGGCGACACACCCAGTTCGTTGCATCACCACGACACGCTACACCGAATCGAGCCGTCCCGGGCACACCGGGGCACCTGGTGACTCGGCCCAGCTGCCAAACACCCAGCCACCCCGCAATCGTCGCGGCCAGCGCGTCCGCGACGCCTTGACCAGAGGCAGCCGGGGCCCCGCCAGCACCCCCAATGAAGAACAAGAAAAACAAAGGTGGTTTGGGGCGCAGCTGTGCCGATTCAGCTGACGGTTCGGTTGGTAGAGCAGCCGGCGATGAGGGACGTCGACACACGCATCACCGAGACTGCGGCTCCTGCGCGGGCGATGCAGGCTACTCTAGTGTGACCCAGTGAATTCCCTATTCGCAAGGAAGGCTTCGAGACGGTGCCTTCCCACGTCTGTCAGCTCGCGCACCCCCGCGTTCGATCATCGCCGGCCGCTCCAATCAAGCGCCCGACCATCGGCCGGAAATGCGGATCAGCCGAACATTGCCGCGGGCCGATCTTCGGCTTCGCTGTCGCGACCTCCGATCAGACCATCAGACTCGCGCTGCAGTAGTGTTAGGCGGGAACGCGAGCCACCAGCAGGGCTTCAACATTGCCGGCTGGCCCTGGCACTGAAGAATCGACAACCCCTACCTCCTCGAGCCCTTTGTTGCGTACAAAGGTACGGATGCGATCGATTGCTCCCTGCCGAGCTTTGGCATCGGTCACCACCCCACCTTTGTCGATGTGCCCTTGGCCAACCTCAAATTGAGGTTTGATCAACGCGATCAACAGTCCGCCCGGCGCGAGACGCAGCAGCACCGACGGGAGCACCAGTTCTAACGAGATGAAGCTGACGTCGATGACCATCACTTGTACGAGTTCGGGCAGCTGTTCCTCGGTTAAGTGACGTGCATTGACGCGCTCGGTGCTGATGACGCGAACATCTTTGCGCAATTTTTCATGCAGCTGTCCCCACCCTACATCAATCGCATACACTTTGACCGCACCCTCTTGCAGCAGGCAGTCCGTGAAGCCACCGGTACTGGCTCCAATGTCTGCACACGTGGCGCCGTGCACGTCGAGCGCGAACGCATCGAGGGCACCTTTTAACTTGAGACCACCTCGCGAAACGTAAGGAATGATTTCGCCCTTGAGCCTCAATTCAGCATCGATGGAAACCCGAGTGCCGGGCTTATCAACGCGTTGATCTCCCACCACCACTTGACCTGCGAGAATCAAGGCTTGGGCTCGGGTGCGTGAATCGGCCAGCCCGCGCTCGTGAACCAATACATCGAGACGCTCTTTTTTCATCTGCCCAAAAGCTCCAGAGCCGCTCGGCCAATTCCGGGCGCATCGAGGCCCAAGGCTGCGCGCTGTGCTCGGGCTTCGCCGTGCGGCACAAATCGGTCGACAGGCAGACCCAGCACTTTCACCCGAGGTGGCACAGGTGCCTCGCACAACGCTTCCAGAACCGCGCTCCCAAAACCGCCTCGAGGAATGCCTTCTTCTACGGTGAGCACCAACCGCGCCTCACGCAATCGCTTCTTCAGCGCTTCAGTCAGCGGCAGTTGAAAGCCATCGACCACGGCCCACCGCTCACCCTGCGCCGCCGCCAATGCAGGAAGCACCATCGAGCCGATGGCCAACACATGCAGTTCTGGCGCGGGGGGATCCATGAGCCAACGCACTCCGCTGGGAGCGAGCGCCGGCTCCATAGGAATGGTGCCGCGAGGAAACCGCAACACCATCGGCTGCGATGAGCCCAGCCAGGTGTGAAGGCCTTGCTCGAGATCTTCGCGCCACACCGGCGCTGTCACGCAAAGACCCGGGAGCGCGCGGGTGAAGCTCAAATCAAACATGCCTTGATGGGTGGCTCCGTCGGCACCGACCAAACCCGCGCGGTCGACAGCGAAAAGCACTGGCAGCCCGGGGAGCACCACGTCGTGTATCAATTGATCATACGCGCGCTGGAAAAAGGTCGAATAGATACACACCACAGGTCGTAAACCCGCATGCGCGAGACCCGCTGCAAAAGTGACCGCGTGCTGTTCAGCGATACCGACGTCATACACTCTGTCTGGAAAGCGCTCGACCAGGTGCATCAGCGAACTGCCTTCGACCATGGCCGGGGTTATCGCCACCACCCGCGAGTCTCTTTCCATGCAGCCGGCCAAGGCTTCAGCGAAGGCCTCGCTCCAGGTGGGGTTGCCACCTCGGCTTCGAACCAGTTTCCCATCACGGAGCTCGTAAGGACCCATCGCATGCCCAAACGTCCGTTGATCGAGCTCTGCGGGCTCAAACCCTCTGCCTTTTTGAGTACGCGCGTGAACGATGACCGGTTTCGCACAACGACGTGCTGAGACGAGGGCTCGATTCAGCGCGTCGAGATCATGACCATCAATAGGCCCGATATAGACAAAACCCATGGTCTCGAAAAAAGCGCGCGGACCTTGTCGCAGCATCATGGCCACCGCACCGACGTTTCTCGAAATGCTCATGCCATTGTCATTGAGCACCACCTTGATGGGCCAATTCGATGCCCCGGCGTGATTGAGCGCCTCAAACGTGAGGCCCCCGGTGAGTGCGCCGTCGCCGACGATGGCCACCACTTCACCTGGTTGCCCGAGACGCCGCTTCGCTTCGAGAATTCCCATTGCCGCTGAGAGCGCGGTGCACGCATGACCAGCTCCAAAAGCATCGTGCTCGCTTTCTTTGGGGTCGAGGAAAGGGGCCGTTCCTCCCTCCTGGCGAAGCGTAGAGAGCGCCTGCCGTCTGCCCGTGAGAATCTTGTGCGCGTAGGCCTGGTGACCGACGTCAAACACCAATCGGTCAACAGGCGACTTGAACACCCGGTGCAGCGCGACGATCAATTCCACCGCGCCGAGCGATGCACCCAAATGCCCACCGACGCGACCGCAGACAGCGATAATTTCTGCACGCAACTCAGCACACAACGCAGGGAACTGCGCTGCATCGAGCACTCGCAATGCTTTGGGTGAATCAATGTGCTCTAGAACACCCACGTCAAAATCTGCTTTCTAGCTCGAGCGCTCAATGGCGTAGCGAGCCAACGCCGCCAAAGGCCCTGCGTCACCTTCGAGTACTTTCACTGCAGAAATGGCCTGTGCCACATGCTCTGCGGCCAACTGCTTCGCCGCTTCCAAGCCCACCACTGCAGGGAAAGTGTGTCGACCCGCTGCCGCATCAGCCTGCGTTGCTTTACCCATGGCCGCTGCACTCGCGGTGACATCGAGCACGTCATCGGCGATTTGAAAAGCCAGGCCCACCGCTTCGCCATACACCTCGGCCACGTTCAGCGCGGCATCGCTTCCACCAGCTGCGATCACGCCCATTCGACAGGCGGCTTTAATCAACGCGCCCGTCTTCAGGCGGTGAAGACGATTGAGATAGTCGAGTGTTGAAGGACGATCTTCAGCGATGTCGAGCACCTGCCCTCCCACCATGCCTGAAGAGCCTGCCGCACGAGCGAGCTCCGCAACTAACCGGCAGCGCATTGCCAATTCGTTCTCGGGGCCTGATGAGAGCAGCACAAAAGCATCTGTCAGCAGTGCATCGCCAGCCAGAATCGCCATCGCTTCGCCGTAGACTTTGTGATTGGTGGGGCGACCGCGCCGAAGTGCATCATCATCCATCGATGGGAGGTCGTCGTGCACCAGCGAATAGGTATGAATGCATTCTAATGCGCACGCCGCGTCGGCCACGGCTTCGCTCTGGCCAGTGGAGTTTCTCACCACGTCAGAAAAAGCCAAACACAACACTGGGCGAAGTCTCTTTCCGCCATCGAGCAACGAGTAAGCCATGGCTTGGGCAAGCGGAGCCGGAGTGCGTTGAGAAAGCGCTTCCATGCGCACGCGAAGCAAACCTTCCACTCGGCTGCGGGCGACCGACAACCACTCGTCGAGATTCACAGTGCTCATTCCCCGTGCCTCTTACGACTCAAAAAGGCACGTCGTCATCATCATCAACAGCGACCGCCACGGGCTTACGCAACGGCGGCTTCGAAACACTCGACGCTACCGCTGCCGACTCAGCATGCTCAGGTACTTTCAGTGGAGCAGTACGCCCGTCTTCAGAAAGCAGCTGCTCGATTCGCTTCTCAGCGTCGCCCAAAATGCCCTCGCCCTGTTTCACCAACGTGATGCCTTCAGCAAAACGTTCGAGCGAGTCTTCTAAAGACAATTCGCCGCCTTCTAAGGCACCGACGATTTGCTGAAGCCGCGACACCACATCGCCATACTGCCCCCGCGTTGCGCTTTTTTCTTTGGCCACCTGAGGTCCCCTACTCTACCGGCCGAGGTTGCGTAAAGCCGGGCTTCACTTCAGTCACCTCGGTGAGCACCACATCGCCCCTATCAAGGCGCAGTGACAGCACGTCACCGGGTTGAACTTCGAGGGCGCTACGCAGCACCCTCCCGTCGCTCGTCTGCACGATGGCGTAGCCACGGCTGAGTACCCGCAAGGGGCTCAATGCGTCTAACCGCGCCTCAAGAGAACTCAATCGCTCGCGCTCTTTTCGGAACATGGCGCGTACACTCGCTTCAATGCGTTGCGCCTGGCGACCGAGCAGTGTTTGGCCATGCTGAACCAGAGGTTTGGGTGAGTGACGCGCAAGAGAAAGCGCCAGGCGACTTGCTTCTTCACGGTCTCGACGCAACCTCCGTCGCAGGTGCGTTGAAATCGCGGTGCGAAGCGCACTGAGTTCGGTGCGTCGTTCCTGCAGCTGCGCCTGGGGCCTGGCTCTTTGCAAGCGCAGCGTCAATGCGCGCAAGGCGACCAGCTCGTGGCGCTGTTTTCGTCGCAGCACGTGGGTCAGTCGGTCGGCCGCCACAGAAAGCACCAAACGCTGACTCGAAAGCTCTCTGCGTGGGTCTCCCAATGCGCGCCCCAGGGCCCTCAATTCTGAACGTTCGGTGAGTACCGCCTTTTCGATTGCACGCGAAAGCCGCGATTTGGCGGTCGCCAGTTGGGCCTCGAGTTCAACCAATGGAGCCGACAGCAATTCAGCCGCCGCACTGGGCGTGGGCGCACGAACGTCGGCGACCAAATCGCACAGTGTGAGGTCGATTTCATGGCCGACCGCTGACACCACGGGAACCCGGCAATCCCAAACAGCGCGAATCACGGGTTCTTCGTTGAAGGTCGAAAGATCTTCAACGCTCCCTCCCCCTCGAGTGATGACGATGACATCGACATCAGTCATCGACAGCCACCGCAAAGCGCGTCGCACTTCGAACACGGCTCCGTCACCCTGCATTCGGGCATCTGCCACCAACACTGAAAGGCGTGGGTGGCGCCGATGAAGGACTTTTAAGAAATCGCGCAGGGCAGCACCGGTGACACTCGTCACCACCCCAATTCGACGCGGCAAAAATGGCACGGCCCGACGCGGCTTTTTTCGTTCCTCGCCTATCAAGCCCTCAGCAAGCAACTTCTGTTTGAGTTGCTCAAAAGCCAGGGCTTGGGCACCCACGCCCTCAGGGTCGATACGACTGACGATGAGTGAATAGCGGCCTTGAGGCTCGTACACATCGAGGTTTCCTTCGATGATGACTGACAACCCATCTTTGAGCTGAAACTTGAGCCGCTGCGCCTGCGTCGCCCACAGTTTGACGTCGATCGATGCACGCTCGTCTTTGAGCGCGAAGTACAGATGTCCCCGCGCATTGACGCCTCTAAAATTGGAGACTTCTCCGCGAACGAGCACCCGGGTGAATTTGGGCTCAAGCGTCTCTTTTACCTGACCCGTCAACTGCGAAACGGTCAACACCACCGGCGCGACACGCGGCTCAACTCGCCGCCAGGCAGGCACGGCGGCTGCTGCTTCAGCTGGAGAAATGGTCATGACTCGAGCATGAACCCGCGCGGGGCCTTCCGCTTTCCCAGCAGGTACGGGCGCCGCCCCGAAGAGATCTCCTTGTTTAGATCCGCTCATTGGCCTTGGAGTTCCGCCAACCGGGCTTTTGCCTTTCGGTAGCTCTCGTCATCTGGGGGTGCCAGCGTCAAGACCTCGCGAAAACGGCGAATGGCTTCTTCGGGGTTTGAGTCTTTAAGGGTGTAACCATGCAGATATGTTTCGCGTGCCTGATTTCGCCCTTCGTTGATCAACGCCTGCGCTCCCATATGTGAAGGGTCCATTTCTAATACTCGGTGTGCGCTCAGAATGGCTTGGGGCCAATTGTGAGCCGCTTTGGCCTGGTTGGCCGACGCAAAAAGCTTCGTAGCCAATCGCGAGCGAACCGCAAGGGAAGCCGCGCCAGAGACACCCAGCTTCTTCCCTAACTGGTAAACGCTGAGCGTTTCTGACTCGTTGAGGTCCTCAATGCGTTTTGATTTGGCGTCGTAGTCTTTGAGTTCTCGCATTAAGGTGGCGCATTGTGGGTGCCGTGATGCGCACGCTGAAGCAGAGGAAATCGCTCCGGCAATGTCTCCGTTTTCAACCCGTGCCATCACTTCAGTCGCTGGTGTCCCTGCAACTCGATTCCCCGACGGGCCTTTCGTTCGAGCAAGAGCCGCTTCTATTTGTGCCTTCAATTCAAGAGCGTCACGATCGTCGCTTCGAACACTCAACACTTCGTCGCAGAGCGCCTTCACCTGAACCAAAACGCCCGAGTCTGACGAAGGGCCCAACATTGACCGAGCTTGAGCCAATTTTTCACTGGCTTTCGCATCGAGAGAATCTCGCGCAGCCTGGAGCACTGCTTCCTGACTGGTGGTCTTGACGGTGCTGAGAATCTGCGCCGCTCGACTCAATTCTCCGCGTGCGATGGCCTCGTAGGCAGAAGCAAACAAGGCTTCATTCGGAAGCTCCTCTTCAGCCCTGAGTAAGTAGTTTTCGACCTGCACGGGCTCGTACGTCGGGTCTTCGTCTTGAACTTCTTCTAATTTTTCCTTCGCCTCAGCCCACTTGCCTTGGCGAACCAGCGCCTTGGCCTCTTTGAGCATTTCGGCCATCGACCCTTCATGTTGACGAAGAACCTGCTGCGCCTTTTCGCGCTGGTTCTGCTTCCGGCTGTCGACAATTTTCCAACCCAAAAGCAAAACAACAAAAAGCGCCAAGATGCCGCTGGCCAACTTTATGGTTTTCTTTCGCTTCGACGCCTTCTCTTGAGCGTCTTGGCCGCGACGCGAACTGCGTACCGGCCGACCTCGAGCCACCGTGCCCTCGTCTTCGTCGCCACGCGTTCGCGCCGTGCGCACGGGAGGTCTCTGCGCGGGTCTTTCAGCGCGTTCGAGTTCGAAGAGAAGTTCGGTGTCCCCCAAGGTGATGAGGTCGCCGGAGTTCAGCAGTGTCTCATCGTCGATTGCCTCTCCGTTGACCGCGGTTCCATTGCCTGAGCCCAAGTCACTGACGGCCCAACCTGCCTCTGTCTTCCGAACGAGTGCATGTTTACGACTGACGGATGTATCGGCGATTGAAACTGCATTTTCCACCGCTCGGCCGATGACGAGTTCGTCACCTTCAAGCGCAAATTCCTCACCTGCCGCCGGCCCAGAACGAGCCACCAACCGAGCCGAGAGCGCTTGACGAGAACTGGGTCTGCTGGGGCGGCGAGAAGGCATGCGTTAACCTGCGATGTTGCCGTATTTGGCGGCGAAGATAATGGGGCCAAACAGCACCATAAATACCGTGGGGAAAATGCAGCCAATCAGGGGAAAGAGCATCTTGACGGGGGCCTCATTGGCGAGTTTCTCAGCGCGTTGCGTTCGCTCGATGCGCAATTGTGTCGATTGAATACGAAGAATTTTCCCCAAGCTCGTGCCCATTTTGTCTGCCTGAATTAACGCCATCACAAATTGACTCAATGCAGGGAGGTCGACCCGAGCAATCATTGATTTGAGCGCTTCTTCTCTGGTCTTGCCCATCTTGAGTTGCCGAAGCACCAAGGCCAATTCATCGCGCAGCGGGCCCGGTCGACCCTTCTCAACTACTTTCGCAAGCGCGCCGGTAAAATCGAGGCCAGCCTCAACAGAGAGCGTCAATAAATCGAGGTTAAAAGGCAGCGCTCGGCTGATTTGTAAATGCCGCTTCTTCACTTGATCGTTGACCCAGATGAGCGGGTAAAAAAGCCCCACCACCGCGAAGACAAGAGACCAAGCAAGGTTGTATTGAAGCGCGAGAGTAAACCCAATACCCAACGACAACCCAGCGAGCAGCCCAATTTCCTGCAATGCCATCACATCTTCTGGTCGATAGTCTTGAGGCTCACCTGCGCGAACGAGGCGCCGACGTATCTTGTACTCATACCCGGCCCACATGAAGTTGCGATTGAGTACGCCCAGTTTGCGCACCACCACTGAGCCTGTCCCCCGGATCCCGCCCGCCGACTCGTCTCTGACCTCGAGGAAGAAAGGGCCAAAGACATTCCCCAGGCCCAAGCCCATCATGCCTGCAGCACTCGCCCAGAGGGCTACAGCTACGAGCGTCAACATCATGATTGGAATGTCACTCATGTTATTTTCGTACTTTTCTTAAATGTCAATATTGGTGATCCGACGAATCAGCAACACACCCATGATTTCCATCACAATAATTGCACTGACCAATGCGTACCCAAACGGGTGCTGAAGCATCGGCTGCATTAAATCGGGGCGCATGGCATTGACGACCACTCCCAAGACCAAAGGCATCGCCGAAACGACCCAGCCTTGAAGTTTGCCTTGCGCAGTCAGCGAATCAATCTTCCCGTCCAGACGAAAGCGTTCGCGAATGGTGTTGGAAAGGGTTTCGTACATCTCGGCCATATTGCCACCCAGTTGGCGACTGATGGTGGTGGCCGTTGAGACCAATTCGAGATCGTCGCTCCCCACTCGCCTGCTCATGTTGCCCAGCGCTTCTTCCAAAGAAACACCGAGCTTCACTTCTTTGATGAAGAGCCCGAATTCTTGGCTCAGCGGAGCCAACGCATCTTTCGCCACATGATCCATCGCTTGCTGAAAACTGAGGCCTGCTTTGAGCGCGTTGGCCAATGACTGCAGCGCATCGACCAATTGAACGTTGAATTTTCTGATTCGGTTTTGACGGTGCTGCTTCACCATGAGCATCGGCAAGAAAAAGCCAAACACGAAGGCCCCGAGGGCCACCAAGGGGTTGATGAAGAGCAAAGCCAACCCGCCTAGCAGCACCATGCTGGCGATGTTCAAAACCAACATTTGCCGAGGGTCGATGAAGAGAAACATGTCGCTCAAATCATTCATCGACTTGACGATGTAGCGCTCTTGATAGGCCTGGTAGGCCTTTTGCAAAACACTCATCACCACCAAGGTGAGAAAGAAGAGGCCACCTCCGATGAGCAAACTGGCAAGTGCGGCGAACATGATGAGCTCTATTTTTCAGTGAGGGTCTGCTTCAACACCGCGCATAGGGCTCGATACGGTGCCTCGAATCACGGTGATGGCATCAAAGCGCTTCTTTTGCAGCACTTTGGCCCTATCGCCTTCGATCAAAGTTCTGATGGT
>JAYUVR010000126.1:0-21396 GCA_043753955.1 Archangium sp.
TTCAGCAGGTGGTGAAGGCGGTGGCTCAGCGGGCGGCGGTGCAGGTGGTGGCTCAGCGGGCGGCGGTGGAGGTAGCGGTACAGGTGTCGGGGTGTGTCGCCCCGTGTTTCAGACACCAGCCTCAGTGGAAGGACCGAGCTTTTACCGTTTGGCGACAGGGCAACTCACTGGCACAGCGGCGTCAGAAATCGTGGGCGGAGGGCATGACGGGACAGTGTGTGCCTTTGCCGGGAATGGCGACAACCTGTGGGGCACAAAGACGCCCGCTCTGCCTTTCGACCTCGATATTGCTGAAAGCGCAGTCGCTGTCGCTGGAGCAAATGGCGTGGTGTATGTGTTGGAAGGAAGCGACGGGAAAGTACGCTGGGAACACAACCTCTCGGGGCCTGTCTACCAAGTTCGATTTGCGAATGTCGGTGGCACCTTGGTTTTGCTCGCTGGAGGCACCTCTGAAACGCTCACCATGTTCAACGCCAACACTGGCGCCGTGCTGGGGACTTACGCTGGCTTTAACGGCACCGTGATTCGCTTGCGCGTCGGCAACATCGACGATGACCCAGAGCCAGAGGCCTTGGTGCTCACCCGGAAGAGGAGTTGGGGTGAGTACACGGTGTCTGTCTTCGACATCAAACCGGCTGCAGCGTCGGTATTCGGAGTGCTCGTAGCGCCTTCAGCAGGACAAACGCTGCCCGGCACGCTGTGGGACTTTCAACTGGCCGACGTTGACGTGCCTGCAAATGGACGCTGTGAATTGGTGAGCGACCAAAACATTTACCGCTTCAACAACGCACTCACCCCGACTGCTGTTGATGTAGCTGGTGCCATCGAGTTGGGCATGCCCCCAAACCCAACCTATGACTTCAGCTACCGCATGGGCATGGTGGAGGTTGGCAATTTCACTGACGACCCAGGGTTAGAAATCGCAGTGCTGTGGGGGCCCGATTTGTCAGTCTACAGGCCCAACGGCACGCGCATCGGTGGCGCTGAGAGTGCTCCGCAAGGCTTCACGCACTTGGTGGCACAAGAAAATGTCAGCCCGGCAGCGACGACTCCGCTGATTCTGGGCAGTGCACCAAATGACGACAATCAATTGTATAAATTAGACATGTCTGTCAATGCATGGCGCAGCGCCTTCCAGGCTACACCTCGCGTCGGGCGCATCAAGGCCATCGCGGCCAATAACTTGAGCCTCAATACCGACGTAAAGAATCGCCCAGCGACGTCTCCGACGCCGCTCAATGGGCAACCGGGGCCGTACGTCATCGCCATCAATCATCGAATTCTGCAAACGCCAACTCAAATGTCGGTGGGCATTTCCAACGCCATCAATGACGTAACATCGTACCGCGACTCGCCGGAATTCGCAGGTGAGAACCTCAAGTTTGCCGCCGTGATTTGGACGCTTGAATCGGGTGACAAGCTGCGACCCGACGGGCAGCTCTGGGAACGTGATACGCGTTGGGAATATGGGCTTTCATCGGCCAACATTCGTTCAGCGGCCGGAAGTCTGGCCGATGCGAATGCTCCTTTTTACATTCAGGTGGGCCATGGGTGTGCCCCTTACCTGAAAGTGGCCACTGCCCTTGCCGCCTGCAATGAAAACCCAAACCACTGTCTGGGTTTTGTCAGTGCGGAAGACGATGGAAGCCCAGAGAAGGTTGGCTACTATCTCAACAACTTCATTAAGCCGTTGCTCGACGGAATTGTGGCAATGACTCGCACGCCTGCTCAACCCAAGCCACAAGTCATTTTGCGTGAAAAAGCAGCTTGGTGGACGATGGTGTCGGGGAGAGCCACCGCAAGCGCCGCCCTCTTTCCTGCCGGCAATCCCTACAAAGCAATCATCGTCCCCTCGGCGGAAGACAGCAATTCGCGCACCTCTGACCTCCAGGCTGCCAGTCGTATTGGCTTGTGGCTCGATGGGCGGGTCGACCGCTGGGCTTCGCGCATGACGGCTGACGATTTTTCATTTAACCGATTGTGGGAATGGGAATACCCCATGGCCGGGCATCCGCACCTCCGCTATTTCGCAGCGCAGGCGGCGCTCGGGGCTTCAGTATTCATGGTGGTCGTCGGTGAGGCCCTACCCGCTTCGCCCTCACGCGTCGGCAGAGAGGGTGTCATTCCTTTCCTTCACCTCATTGGTCGCGGAGTGATGGCGCCTCCAACCGTGACGCAACTGGTTTCGGCGTTGCCGGTCGGCCTTCGCTTTCTCCAGCCCGTGGCAAATCGCTTTGAAAAGAGTGCCGATACCTTACATGAATTCGACGACTTCTCAGCGAGCGAGCTCGCGCCTGGAGCCTTCACCAGAAACACCTGTTCCTGGGGAATGTCGCCCACGCCGTCGACGGACCTTTCAAAGACGTTATGGGGGCGCACAGTGCAGTTCGGCAATTTTATTCCGGCAGCGCCCGGGGGCGGTTTTGTCAGTGTTTTGCCGCTGCAAACTTTGACGCCTTCACGGTGGACGCGCCTGTGGAGCACTGACGGAGATGCGATTTTCAACCCAGCGGGAAACGAACGCACTCCAGTACAAGCACAGGCTGAGCTGCAGGCTGACATCAACAGCGCGTTGTTAGAGTTACCGTTTGCCATTTCAGGCAGAGCGTTTTCGACAATGTCAAAAATCAATGCCAACCGGGTAGTTATTACACTCATCGACCCGGGGTATCTCGATACAGAGGCTCCATTAGTACAACTCACTGCGAATGGTGCCGGCATTTGGAATGCCACCGACCGCGTTACCAATCAGTCGTTGGGGGCAGTCGGTACCGGCCTTGCGATTCAAGTGCCCCGGGGTTCACTGCGGGTCATTGAGTTGGTGCGCCCGAGCAGTTAAGGAATTGGGACCGCAAGGGTCAGTCTTTTGCGTCGTCGCGAAATGCGACACCATGAAATTCAGCCAGTGACATGGTCGATTTTCATGGTGCTCATTCTGCACTGCTCGTTCCAGAATCCGCACGTGCGACGGTCTCCAGCAATCTCCTGAGTGGTGACTCTATTGGCGTGGTGAAGGGCGGAGGCGCGTTCGACCTCCTTGGCGGGTGGCGAGTCGGGTTTCAAATTGATTGATGAGTTCAAATAAGCCAACTGCTTCCCAAGCGCGATTTCGCCGCCCTACGGTTATTGATTTCAAAACCCCCGCCTTCTCGAGAGAAAGAATGGCCAGTCGGGCGGCTTGATTTGATTTGCCGAGAAGTCGCTCAGCTGCGCTCACGTCAAGAATGGGGTGACTGGGGAGTAGGTCAATCAATGCCGATGCCGCTGAGTCATTCCGAGGGTTGTGTACTGCATTTAGCCAGCGTACTTTGAGTGCGTCGATGGCCTTGGTGAAACGAACTGCTTCCTGTGCGGCCGTTCGGGTCGCTTGGCTGAAGACAGCGCACCATTCGGCCGTTCGGCCCGCACGAAAGTCACTCAGCCCGCCGATGTACGCTTTGGAATTCGTCGCCAGAATCAAGCTGATGGGTGGAACGTAGCGGGGCGCGACTTGTCGTCGTCGCAGCACCACATGAATGAGGCACCGCCCCACGCGACCATTGCCGTCAGCGAAAGGGTGAATTGTCTCGAACTGAGCATGAGCTACCGCTGCTTGAACGACGGCAGGAATGTCGTCGCGAGCCATGAACTGACATAAATCGTCAAGCAGGCTCTGAACGAACTCGGGTGGTGGTGGCACGAATTCAGCTCCGCGTGGGTTGCTGGAAGCTCCTCCAATCCAATTCTGCTCTTCTCGAATTTCCCCGGCACGAGTGTCACCAAAAGCAGCAAAGAGAACCCTATGAATGGCAAGAATGTCAGCCGATCGAAATGGTCTTTTTGCCCCCGCAGTTTTGATGGCCAGTTCCATGGCTCGCATGTTCAGAAGAACCGACTGGGCTGTAAAATCTGTCGTGTCTTTCACGTAGTCGGCCTTTGCGAGGCGACGATGAGAAAGCTCAAGCCCCTCGATGCGAGAAGAGGCCACCGACTCGGCTCTCAACAGTTGTCTTGCGAGCGTCTCCAACGACTGAATCTCTCTCGACTGAGCGTTGAGTTCTCGAACGGCTGATTCTGCCTCCATCAGCACGGTGGCGACGTCACTGGGAAGCGCGATTTCCATTTCGGCAATCGAATCGGGAACATAAGCAAAATATGTAAACCCAGCGCGTGCCTTGCGACCTCCGAAGGCAGTGAAGTCTGTTTCCCAGCGCCGTTTGAGAAGCTGTGACATCAATTCTCTATATCAAAGGTTAAGGCCATAAGCTTTGATATGAAAAATTCGTCGTCTGTCCTGCGACCTCACGCTGAAAAGCGACTGAAAAGATTGCATGGGCTCATTTTGCGATGAATCAGTTGGCAGCGAGAGAGTAAGACTCGACGCCTCCAATGAGAAATCAACAAGTCATGTTGTGGACCGGAATGCTCGGACTGACAGCCTTCGCACTCTCGTCATGTGGGCAGACGAGCACTCAGAAATGTAACGATGGTGGGTGTGTGGTCTCAGATTCCGGCGTCTCGGACGGCGGGGGAGCGATAGTCAATGACGCCGGGCCCGGCGAGTCTTGCCAACACCTGGCTGCGCTTGTGCCTTCGAGTGCCATTTATTTTGTAGGCCACGGACAAAATGCAGATCGAATTCGATTCTTTTTACCGACGACAGACCTCGACGGTGGCACGTTTGACCAATTGACCGTCGAGTATTGGGGAGAAGCGACGAAGCCGTCACTTCCATTGGTTTATGACATTGTCCCTATGAGTTACGCCGCCTGTTCAAAGTGTATTTTCGCGCGAACGGGGTGTGCGTTGGCCAATCTCTCTGACGGTGGCCTCACGTTGCTGTGTGAAAAAATGTATCTGGCTCAATCGGGTACGGCGACTTTCAACACGCTCGGAGACGGTATCGAAGGAGTCATGGCCGGCTCAGGCGCAAATCTTCATCTCGTTCAATGGGACTACCTGCGCAACGATGAAGGCGTTGTTATTGCCGACCAGCCCATCGACGGTGGCGCGTGTCTCAATCTTGCTGGCTACCAATATGAGGTGACGTATGCAGACTACGGCCAAAAGTTCGATGCTGGTCGCTAACGCGCACAAAACATATTTGTAACGGTTTCTGAAGTGCAGTGCTCTCCGCTTCGAAAAGGGAGCCTATGAGAATAATTTTTCTAGCCTGTTTGACTCTGTGTGTGAGCGCCTGCACCACTGAATCGGAACGTTCCGCTGATGAGGAAGAAGTTCAGGTCGAATCGGCATCCAACATCGATGCGGCTGAGAATGCCATTCGACATGTCGACACCATCGCCCACGGTCGGCGAATTTTCCGTTACGACACTTTTGGCGATGAAGCATTTTGGGGAGGCAAACTCCGTCTCCACGAAGCCGTCGCCACCATCAGCCCGAAGACCGCTCTGGCAGTGGGCCTCAAAGTTGACCTCGATGCGTTGCCGAAGCCGCTGGTAAAAGCACTGCGCAAAGGCGAGGTGAATTTAGATGACCCAGCCACCACGTTGGCATTGCTCAAACTCAACGCCGTTGTCGGGGTGACAGGCCACTTCAATGAAGAGGGCAAACTGTCCAGCATGGGCGTGCAATGCGCTTTGTGTCACTCGACCGTCGATAACGCTTTAGCTCCAGGCATCGGGCGGCGACTTGACGGCTGGCCCAATCGAGATCTCGACGTAGGCACCATCGTTTCGTTGTCGCCCGATTTGTCGCCCTTCACCGAACTCCTCGGAGTCGATGCGGCGACAGTCAAAACTGTGCTCACCAGTTGGGGCCCTGGTCGCTACGACGCAGCGCTGATTCTCGACGGCAAAGCATTTCGCCCTGACGGGAAGACGGCCGCTACCCTGATTCCGTCTGCGTTTGGTTTGGCGGGAACAAATTTGGCGACGTTCACCGGGTGGGGCTCTGTTCCACATTGGAATGCATTTGTGGCTGTTTTAGAAATGCATGGCCAAGGCAATTTTTCAGATTCACGATTGAATGACGCGCGCTTCCCTGTCGCTCAACGCGCAGGCTTTGCTCGAGTTACCAGTGAAGTTGATTTGGTAACCCCGAAATTGGCAGCGCTTCAGGCGTACCAACTTTCGTTGAAAGCGCCGAAGGCTCCGCATTCCAATTACAAGGAAGTGGCCGCTGCTCGAGGCAAGCAGGTATTTAATGGTGCCGCCCGCTGCGCCGAATGCCACGTACCGCCTCTGTTTACCGAGCCAGGCTTCAATTTGCATACCCCTGCCGAGATGGGGATTGATTCATTCCAAGCAGAGCGCTCGCCCACCCAAGGCTACCGCACCACGCCGCTGGGTGGCCTGCATGCGCGAAGCAAAGGGGGCTACTACCACGACGGCCGTTTCTCGACACTCGCAGCGGTGGTTAAGCATTACGAGACCAACTTCAATCTCAATCTCAATGACTACCAACGAGACGACCTTCTCGAGTACTTGAAGTCGTTTTAACCGCCTTGGCTTGATGGGCCAAAGCATCGACCGCCTCATTCCAGCGATGGCCGGAATGAGCGCGGACCCAGGCTGTTTGGGCCTGAGCCTCAGCTGCAGCAGCGTAGAGAGATTGGGCCAGTTCAACGTATTTTCTCGGCATGAAACGACCTGCCGCAATATCAAGAATGATGGAACAATCACTCACCACGGTAATCGCGTGCTTGTGATGCCATTGTCGCGAAATAATTTCTTGCAGACCAGTGAGCGCGGCCTCGAGCTCCATCAACAGACTGGTGGTGCGCGGTGAGTTCCCCGTTTGACTCAAGAGAACTTCGTCGTGAGCGACGGCCAGAAAAGCCCAGCCTCCCGGGCGACCGACGCGCTCCCCAGCTGAACCATCGCAATACAATTCAAGGGGCGGCACTAAAAGAGAAACTCCGCTTCTTGGGCCCGCACTGCGGTAACGGCGGCGAGATTGACGATGTCTTGCGTGGAGGCATTGTATTGCAACACATTGACAGCTTTGTTCATGCCGAGCAAAAGAGGGCCAATGACTTCAGCTCCACCCAGGCGCCACAGTAATTTGTAGGCGATGTTTGCGGCGTCGAGGGAAGGGAATATCAATACATTCGCATTCCCCGTGAGGCGGCAGAAGGGTGAGCGGCTGAGTCGTTCTTCTTCAACCAGCGCCGTGTCGACTTGCATTTCACCGTCCATTTCCAACTCAGGTCGACGAGACCGGGCCAGTTCCATCGCTTCGCGCATCAGGCCGGGTGAAGCGCTCCCGTCGGCGGAGCCAAAATTGGAATAAGAAAGGAAAGCAATGCGGGGAACGGCATCAAAGCTGCGGGCCAAATCTGCAGTGGCGATCGCGATGTCTGCCAAATATTCCGGCGAGGGTGTGGGGTTCATGGTGCAGTCTGCAAAAAATTTGAACTCATTGCGTTGCACCACGATGTACACGCCGCCTGCGCGTCTGCCTTCAGCGGTACCCACCACTTCGAGAAGAGGGCGCACGGCTTCTGGGTAACTCTGCGTCAGTCCAGTGACGAAACCATCGACGGCTTTTTCCCTCACCATCATGGCGCCAAAGTAATTACGCCGATGCATGTTTGATTGGGCGCGCTCGAGCGTAACTCCGTGCCGGTGTTTGAGTGTGAGATAAATATCTGTGTAACGCGAGAGCTCTGGGCTGGTGTTGGGGTCGATGATGGTGATGACTTTGAGTTCTTCTTCAAGATGCGTTTCGGCGATGGCTTGCTGAATGCGCGCGGTATTTCCGAGGAGAACGGGCTCACACACCCCTTCGTCGCGAAGAATACGGGCGGCTTGCAGTACACGGGGGTGTTCCCCGTCATTCAGAGCAATGCGTCGCTGTTTTGTTTTTGCACGAGCAAACACAGAAGACATCACCTGGTAACTGCGTGACTGCATTCGGTGAAGTCGTTCGCGGTACTCGCTGAGGTCGACTTGAACTCGAGCCACCCCCGTATCCATGGCTGCTTTGGCGACGGCTGGGGCGACCCAAAGCAAGACACGAGGGTCGAATGGTTTGGGAATGATGTAGTTCGGGCCGAAGGCAAAGCGCTCTCCGCCGTATGCGTGACTGACTGCATCGGGCACATCTTCTTTCGCTAAGGCCGCAAGAGCCCGCGAAGCAGCCAGCTTCATCTCTTCATTGATTCTTCGGGCGCGCACGTCGAGCGCTCCACGGAAGATGAAGGGAAAGCCAAGCACGTTGTTGACTTGATTCGGAAAATCGCTGCGGCCAGTAGCGACGATGGCGTCGGGGCGGGCTGCCTTTGCTTCGTCGTAATCAATTTCTGGGTCAGGGTTCGCCAGGGCGAAAATGATGGGCCGAGGCGCCATCACCGCCAACATCGCTGGTGTCACCAGCCCTTTGACAGAAGCGCCTAAAAAGACATCGGCCCCTTCGAGTGCTTGAGCCAACGTTCGCGCCTGGGTCTCACGCACGAAAGGCCTTTTCCACTCATTGAGGTTGTCGGTGCGCTGGTGGTGGAGCACGCCTTGAGTATCGACCATCAAAATGTTGTGACGTTGCACGCCGAGGCTGACCCAGAAATGGGTGCAAGCGATGGCCGAGGCTCCTGCGCCGGAAACCACCACTTTGACCTCGTTCAGTTTTTTCCCCACCAGCTCGACGGCATTGAGCAGCGCCGCCCCAGAGATGATGGCGGTGCCGTGCTGGTCATCGTGGAAGACGGGAATGTTCATCTGCTCTTGCAGGCGTTTTTCAATGAGAAAACATTCCGGAGCTTTGATGTCTTCGAGATTGATGCCTCCGAAGGTGGGCTCGAGGGCTTTGACGACTGCGCAAAAGGCATCGACTTCTTTGGCGTCGACGTTGATGTCAAAGACGTCGATATCGGCGAATTTCTTAAACAGTACGCCTTTGCCTTCCATCACCGGCTTGCCCGCATAAGGACCGATGTCCCCTAAACCCAGGACTGCGGTGCCATTCGAAACCACGCCCACCAGGTTGCTGCGCGCGGTGTAGATGTATGAAAGGTCTGGGTCTCTGGCGATTTCGAGGCAGGGCTCGGCGACTCCAGGCGAGTAGGCGAGGGCCAAGTCACGCGCGGTGGCGGTGGGTTTGGTGGGAATGACCTCAATTTTCCCCGGGCGCCCCTGAGAGTGGTACTCGAGCGCATCTTCGCGGCGAATCTTCTTCGACATCGGCGTAAAGCTGGTGGCCATGGCGCGCACTGTCGCACGCCCGAACGTCACTCAGGCTCACATTCAGATGTTCAACGCAGCCAACACACTTTTGAGGTATGGGCGCTTGTATGTCTTCTTCGAGCAAAACAGCGGCTGCGCCCCTCACCTTCGAAATGTTTTGGCGCTGGCTTCAAGACCATGGGAATTGCTTATTGCGCGTAGGTTCTGGAGAAGTGATGTTGATGGACCACGAACTCACGCATTGGGATTTTTTTGAGGAAGATGACGGCCGCGCGGTGGTGCAAGCCATCTTGGGCAAGTCACTCGTGGGTGAGCTGGTGATTGAGCGCGCCGATGTGCTTTTTGTGCAAGCGGCGCCAGACTTGGAGCAACCAGGCTCTCAAGCCTGGAGCTTTGAGTGCGTCGGCGGCAGTCGAGAAGAAAATTTCCCCTTATTTTCATTTCTGCTGACGCACGGCATGGAAGGCGCGCAAGGCCATCAGATGCTCAAGCATTGAGTAGTTTGCCCGCGGCAAGTTATACATCGCCATCAATGAGGCCGGAATTTTGATGGCGAGCAATACATGCCTACGGCGTCGACTTTTGTCCATTCACCACCGCTACCGCGTCGAGGTCGAAGCCTCCCGCGGGTGGGCCGTAGAATTGATTGGTTCCGCTATCGCGTACTCGAATGAAGCGGGCTTTCGACAGACCCAATTGAGCCAAGTCGAAACCATCTCCGCCGGCGAGGGTTGGGTCGGTGCCTGAGATGCCTTGAGCTGGGTTGGCAAAGACAGGTTGAAGACCAGCACAGCCTGCCGTTTGGTGCTTGTCAGTCAAGGCAGCGCAGGGAAAGTCGTGCCATTGAGTGCCGTCTTCACTGACAGAAATGGCTCCGGTTTCTAAAAACCCGGTGAAGCCGTTTTCAAAGACAAGAAAATCAATGCCTGGGCCGTCGATGATGATGATGTCGGTGAGTTCCAACTCAATGACTCCATTTTTTCCTAAAGACAGTACATCGAGACTGCCTTGCACTTCTCCGCCACCGCTGGGAGGCCCGAGCACGATTTCAGGAAAACGGTCTTGACCAAACCCAGCCCCAGCCCCGGGGACGAAACGCGATACCCGGTCAGCCCAAGGGTCATCAGGGCGCATGGACCCGGCATCAAGCGTGGAGCCAGCGTCGCCAAGTTCTATTCCAGCATCATCTCCAGTCGGCTGTGGACCACAGCCGACCAGAGTGAGCCCTATGAGAATCAGGGCGTGTTTGCTCATGGAGTGATTTGCAGCAATCGACGACCGGTTCTGTCTTGTACACCGAGCAACAATGTCGTGGCATTGCCACTCGCAAAGACGACATTGGTACATTGGTCTGTCGCCTCAATGAGCATGACAGGGGCACCTGCATCGACGGTTTGGTTTTGAGTGCCGGAAAGTGTCAGCGGCACCCGGTCAACTGAGATGGTGAATGAAGAATAGGGTGGGCTCGATTGGTAACCGCCATGCACCACGATGGCATCGGTGCCGAAGGTGGTGAAACCTACGAGGTCACTGACGGCCAACACATCATCGGTTGTGGACAGGGCGAATGGTGTGCGCGATTGAATGGCTGGGTTGTGTACTGATGGAGGAACCGCGCGAACGTGATTGAGAGAGTCGTCGCTGCTGTAATACCCCAGCAACATGACGTCATTCGATGTGACACCTGTAACTCCATTGCTCGGCATCCAGCTTGATTCCACGGTGGCCAAAGCAAAGCCACCCTGGTTGTCAATGGCATACACGCCTGCGTCACCGGCGCCTTCGAGTGCCACGCCATTGATGAGAAAGCGATTGCCAAAGCCGGCTGCGGTGTAATTGCCAGGCGCGTTGAAATATTGAGTGCCTCCATCGGTGACGTCGTACTTCACTACGGCACCTGGGTAGCCTGCGCCTGACTTGGTGTAGCCAGCGAGCAATTCGGTTTGGTTCGCGGCGAGGTAGCCGTTCAGAAAGGTACCTGCATCTGCAAGGAGATCATCTTGAGTGAGAACACTGGCCAGCGCGGGCCCGAGAGACAGTGCAGGCAAGCTGCCCAGTGAACGAATCGTGTTGTCCTTGCTTAACCCATACAGTGAGGAACCCACGCTGCCGACGGCCAAGATGCCTTGTGGCAAAACTGCAGACTGCGTCACCGTGGCGCCATTCTTTAACGTCAACGTGCCCAAGACAGCATCGAGCGCTACGGTGGCACAGTCGATCCCTGCGTCGCCGTCTCCGCCGCCAGATGCATCGCCACCGCCGGCTCCGTCGCCACCGCCGGCATTGGTCGATCCTGTACAGACACCTACGTCACACGTTTGCGCGGTCGTACATGCGACACAGCGAAGGCCGTTGAGGCCACAAGCCGAGGGCGTTTCATCGGTGATGCACTGGCCTCCCGCAGAACAACAACCGTTGGCACACGATTGTGGGGTGCACGTGGCCTGAACAATTGGAGGCGGAGGGCAGGCGACCAACGCCATCGCAACTGCTCCCATACACATCAATTTCGTCATATTTGTCATCATCGTTTTCACTTTCACTTCTCCATTCACAGCCCCCGCGGGCCGTGAGTTGCTCGGAGGAAAGAGTGACTCGATGAAACGACACAGACGACAAAGTACGCCGATACAGACCTGAGTCGCCATCGCACTCCCCTCGGAGCGGGTGGACGCTACATCGCTGACAGGTCTTCGGACTTACAGGCATGTTCTCAAATACCTTGAGAACCCCTACTGACCGTCGCTTCCCAGGAACCCCAATGGCGCCCAGTGCTTCGAGTTGACGGTTTTCGTTCCTGCTTACCGCTGCGGGGCAGTCTCGGAATTACACCGAGTTCCCTTGCCAATGACGAAGCGGGCTCTACGTGGGCTGATGGGCGAGGTCAATGAGAGACTGTCGCGGAATTTTGCAGTCCAATAATTCGCCGGTTTGGGAATCGAAGTGGGGCCAGCCTGGTCAATGATAATCGTCTTCGCGCTGGTGACGCACAGCGAGAATCAGAATGTCATCATCGGCGATTTCGAAAGCGGCCACGGACCCAGTTCGCCCAAAAGGAATCACGCATTCGCGCACGTGAGCGAAGCGGTCAACTTTCCGACATGAAAATGGAAATCCACACATCATCACGAGCGCTTCGCGGATGGTCGCTAACGCTTCTTCTTTGGCTTCAGGGTCGCGGCTTCCGAGAAATTGAAATAGACGCACAAGATCTTCATCAGCTCCGACCGCAAATCGAAGCGTTCGCCTCTTCATCGCGCTGCAGTGTTGTTCTTCGTACGAGCCAAAACTCGCTCAAGGCGTTTAAAGACAGCATTCCCCCGAACAAACTCGCCGGTACGCTCTGTTTTTCGGGAACGAGCCAAAGCCTTGGCTAAGAATGAACGTTTTTCACTGCGCAATTCAGCCTTCTCCTTGACCGCTTTAAGCATGAACGCGGACAGGCTTTCCCCCTCCTCAAGCACCTTACGAACATTTGGAGCCACACGGATCGGCGGCAAGGTCGTTGTCTTCACAATCAAGTGCATAGCAAATGCAATGCGTTCCGGTAATGGGTCCCGACGAAGTGGTCATCTCAATACAGGGAGGGTGGATTCGTTTAAAAAGGCAAAATCTCGCTGTGCTGCCCATGCCGCGGCGAAAGAGCAATACACGCGTCTGGCAAGCTCAGTTGCGCTCAGCGTCGGCTCCTTTTGAAGTTCAGCCCATGCATCGGCCCGGTAACTCGGTCCAGAGCGAATGCGTTCTTTGTATGTGGGATGAAGTTTCGCGAGAGCTGAAGGGGGAAGGATGTCGCTGTTGCGATGTCGCAACACCCCAGCGGGCACGATGAGGCGTGTACCTGCAAAGCGCTTGTCTTCTCCGCGGCGAGTAACCTGAAAAGCATTGCCAGCCCTCAGGAGCTCGACTCTTGGGCCTGTCTGTTTTCGAAGTTTTGCAAATCTGCTGTCTCGACTCCCTTTCCAACTGGCAACTGCTGACCAGAACGTTTGTGTTCTTTCCGATGAGATTGACCTTGTAAGCCGAGCAAGTCGGTCGGCATTGATTCGCTCGAAGTGCACATCAAGCCAATCAACGAGCAGGGAGAGCACTCGCAAATCGTCGTGTTCAAGCCCTTCTAGCGAGGCAGCAACAAGCGTGTCCTCGATGTTGGCGGGATGACCTTCCCCGCTGAGGTTGATGCCGATGCCCACGAGATCGCGCGTGAGCTCCTCTCCTTTTGCGAAGGAAGGGGGTGTTGAGATTCGTTTAAAAGCCATTGCCAAGCCTCCGTGCGAGGTCTTTGAGAATTGCCCTGACATGTTGTGGCCAATCAGGATTCCCATCCTGTTGCTCAAGCCACGGGAGGAGCGTTTGGAGTTCCTCAGCGGTCGGAGCAAGGGCAACGCAATCGACTAAGTCGATAGCACGGTCGCACAATGCAAAGACTTTCGACTTGAGAAGGTCTTCGCGACCAAGGGCCTCGAGCTTCAAGGCGTGGCCAGAAAAAATCGTTTGTGTGCGGGCCATCCATCCTGAAGGGAGGACATCAATGAGAGAACGGGGACCGTTGTTAAACCAGTCGTCCCCGAGCTGTTCTCCCTTGTTGCGAAGAAGGGCAGCAAACTCCGCAGCGAGCTGAGTAACAGAGGGCGGAATAGCTGGCTCCAGCACATCGCAGTCTTTGGTTTGTCGCTCAATGACACCAAGAAGGTTGAGGGCTGTGCCTCCGATGATGATTGCTTGAAATTTGTGATTCCGGCTCGCCAGGAATGCGTCGAACTGTTGAATGATGTTGAGCGGATTCATTGGTATCGTTTATATCGATACCGGGTTCTGCTGACCATCCTGGCGATAAGGTGCTGAAATTGTTTATGTAATTGAAGGAATCAACTGAGCAGGGGAACTCAATCGAGCAATGGCGACGTGTTGAGCATGGAGGCTCATTGCGCAATTTTTTTCGCGGGACCGATCTCCTGCAGCCAATGTATGGCGACATCGAATGCGTTGTTTCCCGAAGGCACTAACACGTCGGGCTCAAAGCCAACCTTGTCGTAGAATTTTCCGCTTGGAAACTCATTGTACTTCGTAGGTATCAAGACAGAAATGCCACTTTCCGGCAGACCGAGCAAACCTCCATTTCCAAAATGGACATAGCCTGCAGTTCGAGCTCCGAAAACCTTCGCCTTGGGGTGTTGGCGCAGCACAAATAGGCTGCTCTCACAGCTTGATTTGCAATCTTCATCTACAAGAATGGCAATGGCGCCTTGAAATGCTCGGGGACCAAGAACGACCTGAGGTGGAGGAACCGTTACCACTCGATACTCCGCTCTTTTCCCAACCACCGCCTCATCACGCTCTGTGCTGACTTTGGTGTAAGCCGCCTGCATGTGCTCGCTTAGCGTTCCGTCTTTCCTGCGACCATCGCGGTCAAACATATTCTTACGCAGCGTAAGTGTTTCAGGCGTTTCTCTGAAATGTGCAGCAATGCCAGCCCCTCCCCAGACATCGCCATCAATGAGCGTCTCGGCGAGTTGATATCCGCGCGTATCATCCCCACCGCCGTTCCCGCGCATATCAATAATGAATGCATCGCCCTCTAAAAGCCGAGCGACCGTTTTGTCGAATTCCGCCCAAACGGGGTCGCCGTGGTCAGGGAATGATTTGATGCTCATGACCGCAATAGTCATGTTGCCCTTGCTGAGAAATTCGACAGCCCAATTGTGCTCTTTGTCTGCGAAAGAATAATTATTACCGACAGTGCCTTGTCGATCATTTTGTTCTCGCAATTGGCCACAGCGAATCGGTTTCTCGACCTTCGGCTCAATGCGCTTTGCGCCGAGATGTGCATCTGGCACTTGCCAAAGGGCATCACCGACTTGGTCACAAAACTCAGAAACCTTCATCGAATGGCCACGAAGCGAGGTGAGCTTTTGCTTCAAGCGTGACCAATCTGCAGGGGGTACGAAATCTTTCCCCGCGTATCCACGGTCCAATGCGTAGAGAAGCAAATCAACATCATGAGTGACTTGCTTTGCAGTTAACAGAAGGTCACCACTCTGCGGCGGTGGAGCGTATTGCTGCTCAATGTCTTTGAAGGTGAATTGAGCGGGCGCATGAACACAAGAAATCGCCAGAAGCGCGCAAATGAAGGGAACCCACTGCGTCACCCGAGCTTGAAGGAACATCCGCAGCCGATACCAGAGGCCACTTCAGTATGAAACCGACGTCTGGAATGG
This sequence comes from Archangium sp., assembly GCA_043753955.1. Classification (GTDB taxonomy): domain Bacteria; phylum Myxococcota; class Myxococcia; order Myxococcales; family Myxococcaceae; genus Archangium_A. The sequence goes on from JAYUVR010000126.1 coordinate 15,341, forward strand.
CTCACGCTTCTTCGATAAGGAGCGCCTCATGGGACGCATCTTTGAAACTCGAAAACACACCATGTTCGCGCGTTGGAACAAAATGGCGAAAGCCTTCACGCGGGTTTCGAAAGACATCACCATCGCTGTCAAGGCGGGTGGCACCAGCCCAGATACAAACCCAGCTCTCCGTCGCGCCATACAAAACGCGCGCGCCGTCAACATGCCTAAAGACAAAGTCGACACCGCCATCAAGCGGGCCGCTGGGCACGAGCAAAAAGACTACGAAATCATTGTCTACGAAGGCTACGCCCCGCATGGAGTGCCCGTCATCGTCGAAGCCGCGACGGACAACGTGGTGCGCACCGTGGCCAACGTGCGCGTGAATTTCAAAGATTGGGGCGGTAACATGGGCACCACCGGCAGCGTGGGATTCATGTTCAAACGTATGGGTGTTTTTCGCTTAGACCCCACCGGCATCGACCACGATGCGCTCGAATTGGAACTCATCGACTACGGGCTCCAAGAGCTGGGTGAAGGCACCGGTGAGAAAGGCGAAAAGCAGATGATTATTCGCTGCGACTTTCACGACTTCGGAAAATTGCAGTCGGCCATTGAAGCCAAAGCCCTCAGCGTGCTCTCGGCTGAGTCAGAATACGTCGCCCAAACTCCGGTGGAACTGCCCGAAGACCAAGCCACCGAAGTGCTCAAGATGGTCGACGCGCTGGAACAAGATGACGACGTGCAGCACGTCTTTCACGCCTTGGCTTAGCTGGCCGCAGCGTTCAAATCAGAAGTGACATCGGCCACAAATTTCTTAGGGTCCAAGGTGCGAATCACTTTGGCGGGCACGCCTCCGACGACGGTGAAGGGCGGTACGTCTTTGGTGACGACGGAGCCGCTGCCCACCACGCATGCTTTTCCCAACCGAACTCCGGGAAGAATGATGGCGTGCATGCCCACCCAGACGTCATCTTCAATGACAATGGGCTTGGGCTCTGCCGGCTGAGCCCGGTTGTAGACATCATGAAAATCAGAATCGACGATGCGCGAATAGGGCCCTAAACGAACGCGGTCGCCGATGTGAATCGACTTGGTCGCTCCGACTGAGACGCCGTAGTTGATGTGCACTCCATTGCCGATGATGAGCTCGGCGCCTTCATAGGTGCACAGTTCAACCCGCACAATGTGTGAAGAAATGCGCACGTCATCTCCGATGCGCATGGTGCCGTAGTTCACTATTCGTGGGCCCCCGCCCAAGGTGCGCACGCGATGGCCCACGTGGTCGACTGCGTGCAAGTACAACGGCGCGCTCACCGTCGAGACTGCGTAGGTGAGGCTCTTGTCGATGAGTACTCGCAAAGACATTTTGCGATCTCTTTGCATCTTGCCTAAGGCGATTTTGAAGAACTGAAGCATCTGGATCTCCGTAATCTTGTTACTGGAACATCAATCATATGCCGATTCATCACCACATCGATTTCGTCGAACTTCCGGTACTCGACATCGCAGCTGCGAAGGCTTTTTACCACCAGGTCTTTGGTTGGTCCTTCATTGACTACGGGCCTGACTACGCCGACATCCAAGGCGCTGGGTGCTCTGGGGGGTTGCGGAAGGTTGAGGTGGCTCCGAAGCGGGGTGGAGTTTTGGTGATTTTGTATTCCAATGATTTGAGTCAGAGTGAACAGGCCATTACCGCCGCCGGAGCGTCCATCACCGAGCGCCACGAATTCCCCGGAGGTCGTCGGTTTCATTTTCTTGACCCGTCGGGAAATGAGCTGGCGGTGTGGACGAAGCAATAGAGGTCAGCCTGTCAAAGAAGCTTAGTGGCCCACTCATTTCAACAATCGTTGCCACTCCGACAATCGATCGGTGTCGAGCAAAGCGTCGAACTCCGCGAGGGTTGCGGAAACTCGCTCGGCATCGACGTCGAGGCCGAGGGCCAACAGTTCTGATGCATCCTGCAAGTCTTTGGGGCGCCCGGCGACCAGCTTGTAGATCAGCAGGTCTGTCACCTGAGGCACTCGAAACTTCACCTTTCCGAACTTTCGCACGACCGCGGAGCTCAACGCACGGAGCTCGAATTCAAGCTGAGCGAGACTCACATCGACTTCGACCAAGGTTGCCCGATGGCGCAGCAACAGCACAAGATTCTCTTCGGCAAAGCCGATGGGGTCTTTGTCTCTGGCTTCGAAGCCCCCGCGCTCAAACGTTCGCAGAATGGAAGCTACTTGCGAGGTCGGCGCCGCAATGGCGCAGTCGATGTCTGCGGTGAGACGGGCGTGCCCCCAAGCAATAACTGCGACGCCCCCGATGACGGCCGAGGGCGCGTCGAGGCGTTTGAGAACGCGAGCGACATCAGCGAGCGCGGTTTCCTGCGGGCCCGTGCCACGGCTTTGCGGTAGACGCTCCGAACTTTTTCGGCGTCGCGTTTTCGGCTTTTTTGGTACGCGTCTTTTTGCAGCAGCGGCCATGCGACCTCGAAGAGACCGATTGACACGGCGACCGCCCAGTCGGCCCGTGGCCCTTCTTCGCGCGCCAGGTGCTTCCGTCGGTCGGCCATCGCTTGAAAGCCGCCCAAGAAACGTGAAAGCGCCGCTCGGTTCATCTTCTGACCTGCGACATCGATAGGGGCGCGCGACATCACTGAGAGTCTAGTCGCAGCCCGTTCAGAAATGCACTGGACCGCGACGCGATGACGACGTTGGCTCACGTCCCGTGGCTACCGCTTACTCATTTCAGCCTGCGCCCTCTTTCCAACAAAGGGAGAATCGTTTCGCCAACTGACGCGTCCATTAGCCGCGTTTGGGCTGGGCTGTCCCGAGGATCAGGTGCAAATCATTCCGCTCGGGCGCGCTTTGGATGAAGGGGTTTATCTCGGTGCTAGGCCCGCCAATAGTCTTCATAGGAATTGAGAAGCTGCAGCTTGTTTTGGCACCCGGGGAGCAATAGACGCTCACCATGTGCAAATTCTTTTTTGCGTTCGCAGCGACGCTTCTTGCCTCAGGGTGTGTTTCCAAATCAGCTGTTGTTCGCACTCGCGCCGCCTTCGATATGTCGTGCAGCGAACAAGAGCTACAGGTGGTGGCGTTAAGCAGCGAGATTATGGACACAGCGACCTATGGAGTGCGCGGCTGTGGCAAAAAAGCGGCGTACATCTTCACTCCGGCTGCGGGCGCAGTGCTGAACTCACCTGTAGAGTCGGACGTCGCCAAACCCCAGTGATGTTCAGCAGGCCCCAGTCATCTTGAGGGGTTTTGACTTTCATTGGGAACCTGGTGTCGATGATCTCGCACGACAAGAACTTCGCGGAGGCGGTGGTCGACACCATGATTGCGCCTGGGCTGAAGCACACCTGGCTCTGATGCGGCGTGCCATGGAGCGGAAGAAGGCTTCCGCCGAAGCGGACCTCGAGACGATTTCGAGAGTCACCGCGTCAATGGCGGGCTTTCGTACGCTCATCGAGCGCAGGCCCTTCACCCGAGAATTCCTGGTGTCGATGATCGATTCGGTGGTGCTCCCAGCACTCGGCGTTAAACCCGCGACCCGCCCTCGAGGGAAACGGCGGTCGACGGGAGCCCAAGCATCATCGGAACCCCGAAGCCGTCGCTGAATAAAACTGCGCGCTCGTGGCCTCAAATTCCTCATGTAGATCGCTCGATGGGCCTCGGAAGGAGGGGGCTACACAGTGAGCATATTCGCTGATAACCCCTCGCTTCATGTGGTTGCCACGTTTTGCTATCTCTCCGTTGTGTTGCGCATTGGTGGTCGGGTTGTTTCTGAGCAGCGGTGCGTTTGCACAAACCGCCGTGCCCACCAAAGTAAACTTTACAGCCCGTTTGGTTGACAACGGCGCACCGGTAAACGGAAACCGCGACTTCGTCTTAAAACTGTTCCCTACGCTCGTCGGAGCTTCAGAAGTCTGGTTCGAGACGCGATATGCGATACCGGTTGTTGACGGCATGGTCGACCTTGTCTTGGGAACTTCGACCGCGCTGACGGACGCCATTTTTGATGGCCAAACACTGTTTTTAGAAGTGACGGTGAACGGCACCACGCTTTCACCGCGTACGCCGGTGGCGAGCGTTCCATATGCGTTGAGGAGCACCGTAGCCGGGCGAATCGGCAACTTGACTGAGCCCGACCTGCAGAAACGCGTGTCGAACGAGTGCGGCCCTGGCACAGCAATTCGGAGCATCTACGCTGATGGCACCGTGTCTTGCCAAGCCTCGGCGGTGACTTTCAACGATGCGGGAATGAGTGGCCTCACCAGCGTGACAGGAACAGCCGGTATCTCGGGTGGAGGAGCCGTGGGCGACGTACGACTTTCAGTCGATTTTGCCGGCTCGGGTTCAGCGAATACGGCAGCGCGCAGTGACCATCAACACTCAGGAACATACCTCCCCAAGGGTTCAGTGCTCACCTGCCCAACGGGCTACAACGTCACCGGCATCGAGCCGACCTCAGGGAGCGTCGTCTGCGCTCCCGTCGACACGTTGGGAGGGACCGTCACTTCGGTCGTAGCCGGGAGCGGGCTCACCGGCGGCACCATCACCAGCACTGGCACCATTGCCCTCGCTTCTACGGTACCCAATTGGACTTCAGGCACTCCAAGTTGCCCATACAGAATTCTTTCAATTTCCAATACCGGGGCCACGACTTGTGGAGCGGCTCCTCCTGTGGGCGTTAGCACGGTCGCTGCGGTACCCGGGGGCGGCATGGCGATAGGTGGCACCGCCACGGCACCCACCTTGGGTTTGCAAATGACCGGTTGCTCGAGCGGACAGGTGATGAAATGGAATGGCTCGAGTTGGGGCTGCGCCTCTGACGATACAGGCACTGTGCCTGCAGCGAGTTCTACCGTCGCTGGAATCGTTCAGCTTGCCAACGATGCTGACGCGAGAGACTTTTCTAATGCGTCGAAGGCGATTACGCCCGCGTCAATGGCCGCGGCCTTTGGCGGGCCCAATCAATCATTCGGGCCGGCAGGTTTTCAGAAATTCCCCGGAGGCCTCATTGCGCAGTGGGGCGAATCTGAAATCCTCGGTGATGTGAGTGGGGCGAATAATTATTCTATTGCCTTGCCCATTCCATTTCCGAACGCTGTCATGCAGGTAATGCCATACAAAATTCTCTTGAATGGCCAAGGCGGGCATACCCTCAGTTTGCAGTGGAACCAGCCGGCGAGTACCAATTCAACCATCGTGGTCTGGGGTGCAGAAACGGTGCTGGTAGCCCAACAACCCTGGCGAATTGGTTTTATGGCAATTGGCTATTAATCAACCGGTCCGCCGAAGCTCGATGACGCAGGCAAACCGCGTCAACAGACGGTTGAAGGTTGGGCGCTCGCAAACCCCACTGTAGATGCAGCCCCTATTTTCTACGGAAGAGTAAGCCAGAAACTAAGCGGGACAGTTCATTCGCAGATTGTCAGCGACGCTTTCGAGCCCAATATGGCGGAAGTTGTGCAAGCACGACCCACTCGCTCTGCCAGTTCAAAGTCATTTGGGCCTCTGTAATATCCATGACTCAGGTTCAATGGCGCTCGATGGTTGAAGTGCTGCTCCGACATGCCAAGGACGCCGCGGAGAAATTTAAAGCGTTGGCGTCGGCGGAAATTTGGGCCGTACGAATTCTGGTCCCAAAATCGGCTACTTGTGGACGTCAGTGGTCGAGGGCTCTACTGAAAAGGGGTAGAGAGTATTTTCCTTTGTCGCGCGCCGGGTGCCCGAGACAAGGTCAGTATAGAGTGGCCGCCATGAATACCGCCCTGCAGCTTCGCTATTCCTATGAAGACTATTTGCGGGCGCTCGAGCAAAGCGAGATCAAGCTCGAGTTTTGTGCAGGTGTCATCTACGCGATGGCTGGAGGTACACCGACTCACGCTGAGCTCGGGGCCGCTGCCATCAGTTTGCTCCGGCCAGCACTCTTCGGTCGCTGCACGGTTTACACGTCTGATGCCAAAGTTCGAGTTGAAGCCTCTGACTTCAGCGCTTTCCCCGATGTTTCTGTCGTTTGTGGCGAGCGATTGACGTCTCCTATTGATGCCAACGCGCTCATCAACCCAAGTCTGCTCA
>JAYUVR010000127.1:0-7830 GCA_043753955.1 Archangium sp.
CCGCTGAAAACGTCCCAACGCCATTGGTCGATCATTCGACCGAACGGTAAAAAGGCGATCTTCTCGAGCGCATCTTTAAGCTGAACGTTGATGAGCCCCTTCTCGTCTTTAGGCAGCGCGTCGATCAACTTGAGCGACTTCAAGTATTCAGGGGTAATCGAAAGCGTGAGCGCGTCACCAATGGCTTCATGAAAGCCATCGTTCGCGCCCTGCTGAAAAATGACCGGCTTGGTGTAGTAATTCTGAAAGTAATAGTTGTGGCCCAGCACGTGGTGCACGGTGATCAAATCTTCTTCATCGATCTTGATGCACATCTTGACTCGGAGATCGTTTGAGAACGTCACGTCCCACGCGGAAGCGTGACAGACCACATCGCGCCCCGGCGGCTTGACGAACTGACTGCGTTCCCAAAATGAAGGCGGCAATGGATCCATGCCCAGAGAGGTGAAGAAGCGCTCGCCGAGTCGCACCAACTTCTGCGCATCATACTTTTGCTCTTTGAGCTTCTTCGTCACATCGAGGCTTGTTTGCCCTTGGTACGGCTCGACCAACGGGTACAGGTTTGCCCATTCTTGAGCCCACATGTTGCCCAGCATGTGCGCGGGCAGTGGGCCTGAGGGCGCTACCTTGTCAGCTCCGAATTTCTTCGACAGCTTGGCGCGCACATAGCAGTGGAGATCATCGTAGAGCGGCTTGAGTTGCCCCCACAGACGGTCGGTTTCCTTTTCAAAATCTGCGGGAGACATGTCGTAAGCAGAACGCCACATGTCACCTAAGTCAGCCGCACCCACTTCTTTGGCGCCCTCATTGGAAAGGACAACCAACTTCTCGTAGAGCGGCCTCATCTCCTTCGAAGTCTGATGCCAGCCGGCCCACGCCTCGAGCATCTCGTCGTAACTCGCTGGCTTCTTCTTGTCAGCGATGCGCGCCATGACTTCAGAGAGTTGCTGCAGATCGCGACACTCAGGCTCACCCTTCTTGTTCTTCGATTCTTTGCAGAATTTCCCCTTGCCGTAGAGCCCTTCCAGCTTCGCTGCAGTCGCTGCGAGCTCGGAACGTTTCTGGGCATTCGCAGGCGCGGGCAACGCAGTGAGGTTGCGCAACAAGTAGAGCATTCGCTCGGTGTCAGCGTCGAGCTTGAGGCCCTTAAAGCGAGCTGCTTCTTTGGTTGCGCTATTGAGGTAGGCCATCATGTCTTCATTGAAGGCGGCGGCATTTCGCTCAGTATCATCGGTGATGTAGGTCGACTTGATCCACTCTGCGGTCGACTGGCGCACCATCAACTTGCGCAGTTCAGCATCGAGTTTGTTGGTGAAGGTTTTCGCTTCTTCCACGGTCGCCGGCTTGGCCGATGGAGTCTGCGCAGTGACTACGGCAGTCAGGAGCACAATGAAGGAGATCATTGCGCGGACAATTATTGCAGCTCAGACAGCGAGTCGAGCGTTACCGCCACATTCGTTTCAAATTGAAATGTCTCGGGTTCTTGGATTTCAAGAAAATGTCAAACTAAACATCGACGAAAAATACACTTCTCAAATTTGCACAATAGACAGCCATCAATACTCGCTCATTCATCAAGGCAACGCTGGGAGTGAATCGAGGCTGACTGCCATATTCATCTCAGACTGTGCGGAACTTAAATCGACATCGAGCGCCCGGCGCGGGCCATCAGCTTCTCGAACTTCAAGCAAATGTCGGCCCGAAGGCATCAACACGCTGATGGGAGTGACACCCAGCTCTTGAACGCCCAACCACACTTCAGCGGGCCGGTCGGCATCGAGAGACAGTCGCACCATTGAGGCTGGCGATGCTTTTTGTAGGTACCGAGAAGCGCCCGCCCCGCCTATGGCGCCCAAAACCAGCGCCAAACTCACCGCGAAAATCAACATGCTTCGAGAAACACCGCTGCGGGGTTCGGCGATGTGCCCGGTCGGCGCTTCGAGCACATCGACATTTCGAGAGAGTGCACGCGGCGTTTCTCCCTGAAGAATGCGAGTGCTTTGATTGGGCTTCACCGCAGTTGGCGCATCTCGTTCAGGAGTACGACGAGGCGGCGTCGATGGCCGACGAGGCTGTTTTTCTGCGAGCCCAACGGCGGTGTCAGCGTCGCTGGCCAGGGCGCTTCTCACAGCCTCTGGAGAACGGCGCTCAGTGGCCATGAGGCGCTCGGGCTTTGCACTTGGAATGGGCGCAGGGCTGTTGATGGACTGCGTGGCTGAATACGAAGACGAAGTGGAAGACAGCTGAGGAATAAGCGCGAGCAGCTTTTCAATATCTGTCTGTCGAGATGAGAGGCGATTGCATATCAACTCAGCACAACGCTCTTTTCCCCAGGCGTTCGCACCCATACTGGCCGTCAAATCACTCACAAACTCACGCGCTGATTGGTAGCGCATTTCAAGCGTGCGCTCGAGCAGGCGCATGACGATGGGGTCAAGGGCTGAAGAAACCCGCCGGTTCGTCCTCGAAGGCAAAGGAATTTCGGCCTCGTAGACAGCGGCCATCTCTTCTGCCGGGTTCCCTCGATAGAACAGTCGATGGCCCGTGAGGAGCTCATGAAAAATAACGCCCAGCGAGAAGAGATCAGACCGTGGGTCTAATTCCTGACCGATGGCCTGCTCTGGCGACATGTATGCCGTAGTGCCTCTGACCATTCCAATACGGGTGCGTCGCTCGCCGCCCTTGATTCGGGCAATGCCAAAATCGAGCACCTTGATTGAGCCACCAAAATTCACCATCACATTTCGCGGGCTCACATCGCGATGAATGATGGGAAACCGCTCACCTCTCGCATTTCTGTGCGCATGAGCGTGAGCTAAACCCTGTGCGATTTCGCGAATGGTGGTGATGACAAAGCCCAACGGCAACAGCTCATGCCGTGAAGCGTGGGTTTCGACCAATTCTTCAAGCGTGGCGCCGTTGATGAATTCGATCACCAAAAGAATCTCTTCGCCGGCTGCCTCGAGATCCAGCACTTGCGCCACGTTGGGGTGGCTCAACGTGGCTGTCATCTTCGCTTCATCGACCAGCATCTGCAGCGCGACCGGATCATCACGTTGCTCGTGCAGAATTCTCTTCATCACCACCGGTCGCCCGATGAAGGGGCCTGATCGCGCAAAGCCGAGAAAGAGCTCAGCCATGCCGCCAACCGCAAGCCGGCAAAGTACCTCGTACTTACCAAAGCGCTTGCCCGTAAATTCGTCAGCGGTCCACTTCATCGAGGAGCTCACTCTAAAGCACAGCGCCGAATGGAAGAAACCACTTGGGCTGTCTATTTCTTGGGAGAAGCACTCAACGCAGAAACGAGCCCCTCAATACGATGAACGACTTCTGAAAGAGGGAGCAACGTCGAATCAATCTTCACAGCATCGAGAGCGGGCTTGAGCGGAGCAACCTCTCGCTCTGAATCTTCTTTGTCGCGTTGATTTTGCTGCGCCAAAACTTCGTCTACTGGCTTTTCATGGCCTTTTTGAAACAGTTCTTCGTAGCGACGCTGGGCTCGAATGGTGGGGTCTGCAAAGAGAAACACTTTGAGCTCAGCGTCTGGAAAGACCACCGTACCAATATCGCGGCCTTCTAAAATGGCACCATGCTGGGCCGTCAGCGCCAACCGACGTTGCACCTCGAGCAGGGCATCACGCACCACGCTTTGGCCTGAGAATTGGCTCGCTGCCAATGAATTCTCGGGGGTGCGAATTTCTTCTGACACGTCTTCACCGTCGAGAAAGACGTGGTTTCGATCTTCGTCCATCTTGAAGGTCACGTTGAGACCATTGAGCAGGCTCTTCAAACGCGCGACATCATCGACCGTCACCCCTTCGCGGCGAGCCTTGAGGGCGACACAGCGGTAAATGGCGCCCGTATCGACCAGGGTAAACCCGAGCCTCAGGGCCAAGGTTTTTGAGACGCTTGATTTGCCCGCGCCAGCCGGGCCATCGATGGCAACAATGAGTGGGCGCTTCACTTATTTGCCCGAAAATGCGCCGAGGGCGCGAAACTTCGCATAGCGATCTGCGATCAACTGGCGAGGGGAAAGAGGCTTGAGCGCATGAAGATGCTTGCGCAGGGCGACACCGAGTGCATCGGCCGTCTTCGGCGGGTCGCGGTGCGCGCCACCCCGCGGCTCGGGAATCAATTCATCGATGATGCCCAGCTTCATCAGATCGCGCGCGGTGAGTTTGAGGGCTTCGGCGGCTTTGTCGGCGCGAGACGCATCGCGGAAAAGAATCGACGCGCAGCCTTCAGGTGAGATGACCGAATAAATCGAATATTCGAGCATCAACACGCGGTTGCCGACGCCAATGGCCAGCGCGCCACCTGAACCACCTTCGCCGATGACGGTGGAAATGACCGGCACTGGAAGCCCAGCCATGACTTCTAAATTGACGGCAATGGCTTCGGCCTGACCGCGCTCTTCGGCTCCGATGCCCGGGTAAGCACCGGGAGTATCAACAAAGGTAAAGATGGGCCGATTGAACCTCGCGGCCAGTTCCATCAAGCGCCGCGACTTTCGATACCCTTCAGGGCGAGGCATGCCGAAATTGCGCAGCATGTTCTCTTTGGTGCTTCGACCTTTCTGATGGCCCATCACCAAAACGGGCTCGCCATCGAGGCGGGCGAAACCAGCCACGATGCTGGGATCTTCACCAAAAAGTCGGTCTCCGGCCAATTCGCAGAAGTCGGTAAAACAATGACTGACGTAGTCAGAAAAATACGGGCGAGCACTGTGCCGCGAGAGCTGCACCACTTGCCACCGCGTGAGATCGCTAAAAATCTCATCTTGCAGACGGCTGGCCTTCTTCTCGAGACGACCGATTTCTGCCGTCATATCGACCGCACCAGAGGCCGATAGCGTTCTCAATTCGTCTATTTTTTTCTCGAGCTGAAGCAGCGGCCGTTCAAATTCGAGCGCGTGAGCGATGTTGAGAGCCATATCTCACGCTGGTGTCGTCGAGCGCTGCCGCGCCGTCAAGGGGGATTTCGGCTAAATCCCCCTTCTCTCTAAGCGGCTTTGCTCTTGAGTATCGCCGCCGCCGCATACCAACTGGTGCGGAAGCCTTTGAGCTCGCGGAGCCCGGCCGGGTGTCGACCGAGAGCCGGAGCCATCGTCACCGGCAAGCCCACTTTTTTCTCAACCTGCCTGGCCACCTCGAGCTCGTTGTTTCGTCGCTCTTCAGTCAATTCACAGGTCGTCTTGGGCAACACTCGGTTGACCAAAACCCGCTCGACAGGCAGCGCCTTTGCTTTGAGCGATTCGACCAAGCGCTCAGCCGCAGGCACCGAGAGATCTTCTGCCCGGGTCACCACGATGAATCGACATTCATTCGGGTTCATCAGGGCCTTTTCGAAGCGAGCCAGATGCCCTTGCATGAACTCAACCCAAGCGAGCAACGGTGCTCCACCCTTCGACTTGTGCTTCGTCGCGATGGCTTGCAGTGCAGCCAACCAGGGGCGAGCGATGGCCGGCAATTCGAGAATTCGTAAGGAATTCGAAGAGGGCGCAGGGTCGATGACGATGCGTTTGAATCGCTCTTGCACCAGCGCATCGGTAAGCGAACAGACGGCCGCCAGCTCATCGATTCCCACGGGAGCGACATCGAGCAGATTGCGGAAGAGTTCTTTATCGAGCGAAAAGGTCTCGCCTTTGGCTTCGGGACCAAAGAGCGGCTCGACCACTTCTTTGAGCTTCTTCTTCAACGCCGTAAACCAGTTCGAGAAATCAATCTCTCGAGCGTAGAGACCCTTGGTCCCTTTGACTTGGGTTTCGGTGTCCGTCAGGCGACATTGAAGAACGTCGGAAAGCGAGTGAGACGGGTCGATGGAAAGGAGCAATACGGGCCCCTCTTTTTCGGTCAACGTCACTGCCGCTGCAGCTGCACACGAGCTTTTCCCAACCCCTCCAGAGCCCACGAAGAAGATGAAGCGCGTGGGAGGAATGGGAGGGGCCGCCATCGGAGGCATCGAAGGTGCGCGCACCAACGCCGGCGGTGATTCAGCGGGAGAAAACTGCAACGCCTTGGTCTCTTTGCCTGAGGCCAATTCTTTGGCGAACTTCTTGACCTCTTCTTGCCCACGCGGGCCAACGACGCGGCGCTGCACCAATTCGACCTTCGGGGCCAACGTTTGAAACTTGCGCACGTGAGGCGCTTGAAGGCCGCGGCGATTTTCAGTCTCGCGGCTGCCTTTGCCGTCTTCAATCATGTCCGCGATGATTTCGACGATCGGAATGCCTCGTTCGACAAGGCTCTTCACCAGATTCTTGATTTGTACTTCACCCACCGGCTCGGCCACAGCGCAGACGTGCACTCCGAAGCGCTTGGGGTCTTTGAGCATCGCGTTGACCGCGTCAGCCCGCAGCGCAAGCTCGTCTACTGGAGTAGCCGCCCGCGGAGTCGTCTTCGAAGGTCGATGCGTGCGCTCGGCACGAATGAGACTGACGAGGCGACGTACCTGCGTGGCGTGATCGAACAACCGCAACGAATGGGTGCTGGACCAGCCGTCGATGACCACATGCTCATACTCTTTGGCTTCGGCCAGCTCGAGCAGGTGAAACAGAAAGCCCACTTCGCCTGGGTTGCTGATGCTCGCGTCCAGCACCTTTTTGAGATCGTCCTCAGAGAGAACAGCCCCTTTGCTGGCGGCGCTCATCAATTGAGGTCTGGCGAACTGCACATAGGCTTCACCCAGTGCGGTGAAATTGACCTCGGCGGCAAAGAGCGCTCCATTGCCCTTGCCAGTCGCCAATTTGGTGGGGCTGTCGCTGAGTTTCTTCTTGAGCAGGTCGGCTAAGCCGCCTGGTTGCTCAAGAGAGAGCAGCAAGATTTTCTCTTTGGCATTGGCCTCTAGCAAGTTCATCGCAAACGCCGTTGCGAGGGTGGACTTGCCAGCGCCGCCTTTTCCGGCAAAGAAGTGGATCACGGGTCCGTGACTCATTTAAGAAACGCCTTCCTGGAAAATGGCCAACCGGGTTGGTGGGTGGGACAGGACTGCCCGGCCTTGGGTCGCGGATCTTCGGTCACTTACCCCCTGTCGGTCAAGGTAGGACCTCTTCTTTTCCCGCTTTTTCAGCGGGTTCGCACCTTTGCCGGGCTCGCGAAATCTGGGGGGGTTCTGCTAACCGATTGATCACGCGTAGCGCTTGCGTATCAGAAAAACAATTGCGTCTCTGGCTGATGCCTCGGTGTAACCAAAGCGCGCGACCATTTGTTCCAGGGTGGTTCGAACTTGAAGTTGATCTCGGTTCGACAAGCCGCTCCGTTCGTCTGAGAGGTATTTGAGAATATTTTCAACATTGCGTTTGAGCTGGCGCTTTCGCTCTTCGTAAAAGTGATCCGACAGACGTTTGAAGAGATCAGGAAAGATGCGTGCGTAGTCAACGGGGGCCTCGGGGTTGTCGATGCGCCAAGCGCCCACAGTGGCGATGAGCGAACGGCGGAAGTTGGTCGCATCGTCACCTTTGGGCATCACGTACCCTTCGAATTCAGCGAGCCGACTTTCATCAGGCTTTTCTTGGGCACCGGTCATTCGATTCTGTACTCGGTCTCCTTTGAGCCAGGCAGAGACCATCTGCACGTAGCGTTCGAACAGTTCAAGGTATTGGGCTTCACTCACCAGCCCCATCGAGTCGCGCACCTCACGATCGACCACGTCGAGGTAGTCGTTTTCTACAATGCGAACGAACTCGGTGTGATCGTGGTACCCATCGATGATTTCTTGTTGCAAGTATTCGTAGACACTTTTGTCGCGCGTTAGGGCTTGAAGCTCTTTCAACACGGCCAGCGGGTGCAGCGAGTCGTGTTCTGTCGATTGTGCAGCGTTAAAGAGAGCCGT
>JAYUVR010000128.1:0-10749 GCA_043753955.1 Archangium sp.
CCAGCGGGTATCTTCGAAACGGGAGTACAATTAAAAACGCCAGTGCCTGAAACAACCGGGGACTTTGTGACTCCCAGTTCGTCAGGAAGGGTCTCGCCATCATCAAGATTACCGCATGCACTGAATGTCAAAGCCGATAGCCAAAGAGCTGAACCGTTTGATTCTTTTTCAAGAAACACCTCTGAATTCGCAAGCAACTTTGCAGTGCTCAAAGACGAAACTGAATTCATGGTCGACACCATCTCGCTCAGAAAAACGACTGCGCCTCAACGAATGGGGACCACCGTTGTCACAAGGCCTCCTCCCGAAGCCAAACTGAAATCGCCTTCTGTTGCCGCCGATGCTTTTGAGTCGGGCCTTACTTTAGATGCCGCTCTTCCAGCAAAGACGCTGCACGCCATAGTGACCGCGCTGAGCACAGCGACTCCCAACAAGCTCTTCAGCACAGAGATTCATGCCTTCATTCGAGATGGTGGCCCCTACCCTTTGGTTTCAGCTGATTCTCCGCCCGACGTTGTACGTGAAATAAAACATCAACTCGCTCGAGCGGGTTTTGACGTTGGCCCGCTCCGGGGCCCCGGCAGCGAGGTGTATGGACCAGAAGCTCAAAAAGCCCTGCAGACTTTTCAAACGGCCAACAACCTACCGATGAACAGCATGGTGGGAGCGGAAACCTGGGCAGAACTGAAACAACAACGTTTTTCTCGTCTGAGCCCAGAATCTCAAGTTCAATTGATTGAGCAGCTCTCAAAGCACCCCACCGATGCCGAAGCTCGGAGCATCATCAGCTCAGTAGCCCTCTGTGCAGGTTTTCGCTCTCTTGATGCAGATCAACAGCGGCGGTTGCTCATAAAAATTGGCGGAGGCGAACCCATTTTCGCCGGCGCCATACGGCAAGCAATCCGCGATGAATCTCTCTTTAGAGTTGTATTGAACGAATATCTTCCCGAACGACAGGCAACAGCGCTGAAGGACCTCGTCGACCAACCGTACATTCCTCGTTTAGGCATTCAAGACATCAACACCCTGCTTGACGATTCAAAGGGCAACTACCGCATTCTCGGGCCTTCCACGACCTACCTTCACAAGTTCGTAGGTGGCTGGTCTTCGACCGCGCACAAGTATGAAATCGTTATTGGAGACAGACGCGTTCCTGTCTTCGTGTCTCCTGACCTCAAAAAGAATGGGAAAGAAACCCTTTCAATCGAACAAATAGCTCAAGGGCTATCGAGCCTGCCCAAGGTCTGTATGGACTTGGTGAAGGGCATCAACTTAGAGGGTGAAGCCAACCCCGACGATGCGCATTTCGCCGAAGAGTACAAAACAGGGAGCTTCAAGTCATACATGAGCTCTGGATCCAACGGAGTCATCAACATCTTCCCTAGCGAAGGACATGACTTAAACGCCCTGAACGAGGTGTTCGCTCATGAGATTGGGCATATCTTGTCAGACGGCGCTTGGGGCCAATGGCATACTGCGGCTTGGAAAGCGTGGGACAGAGCGGCCGCAAGCGACGACGTCTTTGTCTCTCAGTATGCAAAAAAATCACGCCACGAAGATTTTGCCGAAGTGTTTGTGACCTACATCGCAGTCAAAGGTACGGATCAAGAAGTTGGCCTTCGTTCCCTTATGCCAGGCCGCTTCGCGCTCATCGATCAGCTCGTAAAAACGAAGTGATTCACTGGGCCGTTCAACACGTTGTAGAAAAGCGAAATGAGACTTTGGCTTTTGGCGCTGACGGTCTTCACCAGTTGTGTTTCTGTGCAAACTTCACGTGCCTTAAGCGGAACTGAAGGGCATCGGCGGTTTGCCTTAAGCGAAACCACCATCGAGCCGTGGGAAGATGGCCTTCGCACCGACAGTTCACCTGGAACCTATGAGTGGTGGTACTTTGATGCCCACCTCGATGACGGTTCGACCGTCGTCATCGTTTTCTACACCAAGCCCATCACTGATTCTGCCGGGCCGCTCGCTCCCACGGTTCAGGTGGACCTCACGCGACCCGATGGCACCAAGCTGACCAAGAAAGTGGCGTTCGATCCGAATCAGTTCGCCGCTTCGAAAGAGCGTTGTGATGTCACCATTGGCCCCAATCGCTTTCAGGGAAATCTCCACGAGTACACCTTGCATGTGGAATTGCCGGAACTGACTGCTGACTTCAAACTGACCGGCGATGTGAGCCCGTGGCGGCCTGAGGCAGGTGTGCTCACATTTGGAAATAACGATGAGAAGTACTTTGCTTGGCTTCCCTCCGTGCCACATGGCCGTGTGACGGGCTCAGTGGCGGTGGAAGGGAGGCGCATCGAGGTGATCGGCTCTGGGTACCATGATCACAACTGGGGCAATGCCGCGCTGACCGAATTGATTCACGATTGGTACTGGGGTCGCGCACGGGTAGGCGATTACACCATCATCGCCAGTTTCATCACCGCTGAGCAGCGTTACGGCAGCAGCACCTTCCCCATTTTTCTTTTGGCCAAGGGAGACGAAGTGCTGGTGGGAGAGTCTTCGCATGTCACGTTTTCTTCCTCCGATGTGACGATTGACGACAAAACTGGCAAGCCCGTTGCTTCGCGTTTGCTGTTTGACTTCAAAGACGGCGACCGTGCCTACCGTGTTTCATTTCACCGAAAGCACGATTTGGTTCGCGCTCCGCTGGTTGATGGGCTCCCAGGTTTCACCCGCTTCCTGGCGCGGCTAGCGGGGTTTGATGGTGCCTACCATCGCTTTACCGGCGAAGTGACCGTGGAGGCGTTCGAGGGAGGAACCCAGGTCGACGTCCAACGCAATTCAACTGCGGTTTGGGAATTGATGTACCTGGGCCATGCGCCTTGAGTTCATTGATGCCTGGCTCGCACCCGTCCTATTCTAAGGAACGTACCGTTTGAAGTCGCTCTTTGATGTTTTGCTCGCCTGAGCATCTCGTGGTTGGGTGGGCTGGTGATTCGCGAGGCATTTCAAGATCTCAACCGGCTACGGCAAATTTCGGTGATCGCCGGGCGCTATGGCTTCGCCGACCTCCTTGAACGCTCAGGAATTAGAAAGAAGGGCGACTCGCGCCCAGAAATGGGAGAGCCAGCTCGGGCCGCCAGCGTCGCGCGTCGATTCAGGCTCTTGCTGGCTGACCTCGGCCCTACCTTCGTCAAATTGGGTCAAGTGATGTCGACTCGCGCAGATCTCCTTCCGCGAGAATTCATCGAAGAGCTTTCAACGCTCCAAGACAACGTTCCCCCGGTTTCTTACGAGTTGGTGCGCCGGCAAATTCGTGAGGCCTTCGGAAAGGAACTCGAAGAAGTCTTTGCTGAATTCTCACCTGAACCGCTGGCCGCTGCATCGATGGCCCAAGTTCACCGAGCGAAGACCAAAGAAGGCCAAGACGTCATTGTCAAAGTTCAACGGCCCGGTATCTCAGAGCAACTGCGAGCAGACCTCTCTGTACTCCATTACCTCGCACGAGCCCTCGAAGCCGTCATCGAAGAAGTGGGTGTCTACACTCCGACTGGCATCATCGAAGAGTTCGACAAAGCGGTGCATGAAGAGCTCGATTTTCTCAACGAGGCTTCGAACATTCGCGCGTTTTACAAAAACCATCTCACCGTCACGCACACCAGAATTCCAAAAGTCTACGACGAGCTGACCGCGCGCACGGTGCTCACCATGGAATTCTTCCAAGCACCGAAGCTCTCACAAGCCAATCTCGACGAAGCAGGAAAGCAGACCATCGCCAAAACGCTTCTCGAAGGCGCATTTAAACAACTGTTCGAAGATGGGCTCTTTCATGGAGACCCGCACCCAGGCAACCTTCTCGTTCTCGAAGGGCCCGTGCTGGGGTTGATCGACTTTGGGCTGGTGGGCCGGGTCACGAGGCAAATGCAAGACACGCTGGTGCAGCTGGTGCTGGCCATCGGCCTCAAAGATTCAGAATCAGTCGCCCGTATTCTGTATCGATTAGGTACGCCCGATGCGCGCACCAATTTGATGGCCTTTCGCACCGACATCGACGTCATTTTGGGTACGTACCTGCCGACGTCACTCAAAGACATCGATGCCCGTCTTCTGTTGGCAGACATGCTCAATTTGGCGGTGAAGTACAAAATTCGCATCCCCAAAGAGTATGCGATTCTTGCTCGGGCATCTGTCGCCATCGAGGGCATTTTACGCTCGCTGTACCCTGAGCTCCCCATCAACGAAATCTTTCTGCCTTATGCCAAACGGCTCTTGAGCGAGCGGTATGACCCGTCGCAGCTCCAGGGCGGAATGATGAAAGCCTTGCTCAGGTTGCAAGGTGCCGCCCAAGAGTTGCCGATGCAATTGCAGCAAATCTTGCTCGACCTTGAATCGGGGAAATTTACGGTCACGGTGAAAGCGGATCAGATGAATGAGCTTAACAGCAACCTTCGCGCCTTTGCGGTGGTCGCATTCGCGGGCCTGTGTGCGTGCGGGTTCATCATCGGCACTTTTATTTCATTTGCGAGCACGCCGCTTCAGCTCTTCGGCCTACCCGTGATGGGCATCGTCGGTATCGCCGCTACGATGTTTCTTTTCAGCACCGCCGTTCTGCGCCAGTCGTGGACGGGTTTTCGTAAATTGTCGATCAAACGCTTGCTGAGAAAGAAATGAGCGGCTCTTTCCCGCTAAGGTGCTTCTTTATGACTCGCACTTGGTGTTGCGCATTGCTCGCGTTGGGCTCGGTATCCGCGTTGGCAGATGAAATCGTCAACCACGCCCCTTCTGCCGAGGAACTGGGTCGATATTCAGTCATTCACACTTCCGGCGCCGTCGCCCGATTTGATTCGGCCACTGGAGTCAGTTGGTATTTGTGCTCGAATAAAAAGAGCAAACAAGCCTGGTGCCGAGTCAAAGACATACCCTCGTTGCCGAGTGGCCCGGTGGGCCGCTACAAATTGGTTGAGGGAATACCGCTCATACTCATCGACAGCGTCACCGGTCGTTCATGGAGTCGGTGCGAGCTCCCTACTCCAGAAGTCGGTTTCGCCTGGTGCGCCCTGGAATAGCGCGCTTTCTAATTTGGGCGTGAAGCGGGCCGTTGGCCAGGCTGCCCTTCCACTACCAAGTTGTCAAAGCGGCACACGTGGTTGCGACAACCCAAGGCTACCTTGCCAACTTGCCCTGCTAAGCCTGGAAGAACTTGGCGGGTGATTCGGGTGTTGTTGACGTAAGCCTCGGCGTTGACGTCACCATTCCTAAGCGCGTTCAGCTTGAGCCTCAGGCGAAATCGACCCGAAGGAACGTGCACCGGGTCAGCTTGGAGATCTTCTAAATCTTGCGCCGAATTCCCCGATTCTTCCCGCCCGTCTCTTCGGAAGTATCTCCAGCCCATGCGCATGTCAGTGCCGGGAATGGCGAAAACACTCACCTGGAGATCGTTGATGCGAAATGCGAGCTCGGCAAAATGCTGGCTCGTCGCAGTATCGAGAGGGGGAAATTCAGGCCCTAAAGGCTCAACTTCAATGTCGACCGCGGCCTCAAAGCGATCAGCGACAAAATAATGTTTGGCGAGATAGGCACGAGGAACAATCACGTCTTGTTCAAGCGCGTCACCGTATTGAATAGAAGTCAGTGCGTCATGCTCGAGCGACCACAGGCCCGAGTGAAGATTTAGTTCTTCTCCTGCATCGCGTGCGCTTTCAAATGAAAATGTCATGGAATCTGACTTGTGGGTGACGCTCGAGTAAACCTCGTCTCCATCACTGTCGTGATACCAAGGAGGCGGTGCCACAACCTGTGCCGTTGTCCCCGCGTCGGGCCACAGTTTCAGAGCCACCGCCAACACCAAGAGCCCCCCGAGAGCAAAGACACCCAATTTCCACCCGGCGCCTGGCTCCTGCACGAAAGAAGTCGCTTTTTCGCTCCACACCGAAGCGGCCTGTTTGCGTGCCAAAGCAGAAGTCGGCCCACTCGAGGGCGGAGTCAATTGCTCAAGTAACTCAGCCACTACATTGGCGCGCTGAGGTCTCGCATCGGCTTCAGTCTCGAGCAGCTTTTCAATCATCTCATCTAAGCGCGCATCGAGACCGCGTACTTTTTGAGACGGCAATTTGAATCTGCCCAAGGGCAACTCGCCGGTGAGCATTTCGTAAAGCAGCACACCGAGCGAATAGAGATCTGCCCGATGGTCGACACTCTTGGCATCACGGCGTTGCTCAGGAGCCATGTAATTCACGGTGCCCATGGCCACGGCCGTCGCAGTCAGCGAAATGTCTTTCTCATTGCCCCGCATACCCGCCAGGCCAAAGTCGGCAATCTTCACGTGGCCGCGCGCATCGATGAGAATATTTTCAGGCTTTAAGTCGCGGTGCACCACGTGCATTTCATGTGCGTAATCGAGGGCCCGAGCGAGTTGCGTGCCGATGCGCAACGCCTCACGAACCGGCAGCGGGCCATTGCCGAGCATTTCGCGCAGGTTGGTACCGGGGACCAGTTCCATAGCGAAAAAATAGTGTTCCCCTGCTTGACCCCTATCGATGATTTGCACCACGCCGGGGTGAGACAGAGCGGCCAGAGCCTGCGCTTCTTTGTCGAAACGGGCCACGAATTCAGCATCACTGGCCAGTTGTGCAGGCAGCAATTTCACTGCAACCAGTCGACCCAAGGAAATCTGTCGGGCACGCCACACCTCGCCCATGCCGCCTTTGCCCAACATTTCGACCATCTCGTACCCAGGCACTGTCGGAGCAACCATCACCCTGGTGGTGCGATCGACCATTTGAGGAGACTTGGGCTCACTGCTGGGCACCGTCTGCGGCAGCGAAGCCTGTTCCGCCGAAACTCGAAGGTTGACGGTAGTGGCATCACGAGGCGGGGCTTTGACATCACCGCGTTTCACCTCAAAACGAATGCCGCAATTACACGACAAAAGCTGACCCGAGACATAGACCCCGATGTCATGCACTTTGCCGCAATTGGGGCACGCTTGAGCGACGACGCTCCGCGAGGAACGCGTTCCATTCATTACGGGCCCGTGTAGTCGAGAACCCTGTACGCCAGCACGCCCTTTTCTTTGCCTTTCACTTGCAGCATCGAAGCGGCTTCTACCTTAAAACCAGGTCCAGCGCGCTTGACGGTGGCATCGCTGGCCAACACTTCGCCTCCTTTGGCCAAACCGCACAGTCGGGAAGCCGTGTTGACGGAATCGCCAATCGCAGTGAATTCATGGCGTTCGTTCGACCCGATGTAGCCAACGACGGCTTGCCCGGTGTTGATACCGATGCCCACTTCAATCGGTTTTTTACCCCCTGCGACTCGGGCGTCATTCATGGCATTAATTTCGTCGAGCATTTCCAAGGCGCACTTGAGCGCTCTACCGGCATCATCGGGGTGCGTAATCGGTGGGCCCCAGGTGGCCATGACGCAGTCGCCGATGAATTTGTCGAGGTTGCCTTCATGCGTGAAGATGACGTTGGCCATGGCGGTAAAAAATGTATTCAGCATGGCCACTGTTTCTTGCGGGCTCTCGGCTTCAGCCATCGAAGTGAAGCCGCGAATGTCAGCAAAAATGCAGCTGACTTCAGCCAACCGGCCCACGCGAAGCAGTTCAACCTTTCCCGACACCACCGCTTCGGCCACGGCCGGTGCCAGAAAACGCGAGAGTTCGGCGCGCGTCAGCACTTCTTGCTCAATTTTTCGTGCCAGTTCTGAGTTCTCAAGAGCAATGGCGGCCTGCGACGCGATGCCTGAGAGCACTTTTAAATCTTTCTCAGAAAAAGCATTGGTGCGCTCGCGGGTGTCGCAAAACAACACCCCACGCAGCACCCCTTTACTGAGCAAAGGCACAGCCATTGCGGAACGAATGCCCTGGGCGACGATGGACTCAGAAGATGAAAATCGACTGTCGAGAATGGCGTCTGCCGTCAGCACCGCGCTTCGCGTTTCCGTCACGCGTTTGAGCACCGTGTCTGAAATGACGACTTCAGTGACTTCAGGCTTCCGCCGTAAGACCGCCTGTGGAGCGAGTTCGCCATTTTCCCCAGGAAGAAAGACGACTGCATTGTCTGCAGCCAACAGCTGAAACGCCACCTTCAAAATTTTGTCGAGCAAGCTCTTGAGATCGCGTTCCATGCCGACCAGTCGGTGGAACTCATTGGCAATACGAAGCTTCTCGTAGTCTTGCTTCAGGGTATCGATGTCATGAAGTTTGTCAGCCGGTCGAAATTCCGCTGATTCCAGCTGCGCCACGGTGGCTAAAAAAGCGGGCATCGACTGCGCCGCGCCAACGACTGTTACCCCGGCTGAGGTCGTCTGCCCGGCCACCCCACCGTCGTCGTGAAAAACGAGGCGGCTATTGCCTAAAGCGATTTCATCTCCATCGCGCAGGCGCATCTCACGCACCTTGCGTCCATTGACGAAAGTGCCATTGCTCGAGTTGAGATCGCGCAGCAGGTAATGCCCGCTCACCTTCTCGATGAGACAGTGCTCTTTCGACACTTCGCGATCGACCAGTCGCAAGGTGTTGTTCGGGTGACGCCCCATCGAGGTGCGATCGGTGAGTGCAAACTCGCCCACTTTCCCGTCTGCAAAACGGCCCGACAGGCGTGGCCCCTTCAACTGACCTGGTGCGAAGACTTGGCCGCCACGTTGCGTTCCAGCAGCGGCGACTTCAGTGAGCGGAATAGGAGGCTGTTGGCTCAAGGCATCGAGCACGCTAGCAAGAGAATGCTTGAGGTGGCATTAATGGGATGAACCATTCTGTCGCCGCCTTATTCGGCTCAATCGCGGCCGAAGTAACGGTCATTTTTAAAACCCTGCCAATTGGCCTAAGCCATCGTCATCAAAGGTATTTTTTCGGTTTTTCAGCAAAAAAAAGACCGACTGCGGGCCAAACCCTTGAGCGGGAAATGGCAGGTGCATGCTAGGCAACCGCGAGCGATGAAGATCAAGCAGAAGCCCGAAGACTTTTCCGTCAAAGAATCGTACCGATTTGATGAGGTCGATACCGGCCCGTTCCGAGTGTATTTGATGGACAAGCAGAAGTTGTCCACCTTCGATGCCGTGGCGCGCATTCAGCAGCGTTTTGGCCTGTCTCCCGGTTCCATCAGCTATTGCGGCCTCAAAGACAAACAAGGGCGCACGGAGCAGCTGATTGCGGTCAAGGGCAATGACATCGACATGCAAGACGAGGATCTCCGGCTCAAGTTTTTAGGCCGGACCGACAAGGCCTTGTCGAGTGCAAACACCACTTCAAATCGCTTCGCAGTGACCGTTCGTCAGATTCAGCAAAAAGAGCTTCAAGAAGTGAGCATTGCGGCCACCGAAGTCCAACGCTTGGGCGTGGTGAACTACTTCGACAGCCAACGCTTCGGCTCGCTCAAACACGGCCAAGGGTTCATCGCGAAAGATCTCATTCGGGGCGATTTCGAAGCTGCGCTCCACAACTATTTGGCGAAGCCTTCACCACTCGATCTCACCGATGACGCCAAAGTGAAACAATTCTGGGCGTCCAATTGGGGCGACTGGACCGCCAAAGTGCCCTTCGACGCGGGGCGAAAGTACTTCCGCATCATTCGCGCGTTACGCGATGAGCCCAACGATTTCGTCAATGCCTTTTTGCAGATCGATTCAGACTACCGAGCGCTGCTCATCTTTACCTACCAGTCGTACCTGTGGAACGAGGGGGTCAAGCGCCTGATGCAGCTCGTCTTCCCGCGGGAACACCTGTTCCCGATGCCGTATCAAGCGGGCACGCTGCTCCATCACACTGACGCCAACGCAGAAGTGATGGCCTACATCAAAACCCGCACCTTCCCTTTGCTGGCGCCAAACAGCACCTTCAACGATCCTAAAGTCGAGGAGGCCGTGAAGTGGGTGCTGACAAAAGAAAAGGTCACCTTGGAGCAGCTGAAGATCAAAGAATCACCCAAGCTCCTCTTCTTCAAACACGAAGAACGGCCCCTGTTAGTCCACCCTGCGAAACTGGTGATTGGCAAACCGCGACCTGACGAGCTCAACCGCGGCTTTCTCAAGGTCAATATCGCCTTCACCCTGCCCCCAGGCAGCTATGCCACTTTGGTCGTCAAACGGCTGTTTCATTTTGGAGTTAAGAAGGAAACGCCCGAAGACGTCGCGCCGAAGCCACGTGAGGAATACGCGGAAGCACCTCAACGCTCTCGCTCAGCCGTTGATCACAAGTCGGGTGAAACCAAAAAGAAACAGCCGCTTGCGAAGGCTCCAGCTCGGCCAGCGCCCCAACTCGACAAACCGGCAGGTTTCTTGGCGCAGCAGAAAGAACGCAAGAAACTCAAGGCTTCTCGGAGGATGGAGAATACAAAACGATGATGTTTCAATAGCTTCAAGTTCAATTCAAAAGACGCGGCAATCGCGTCTCGAGACCTTCGTAATCACTGGCGTGCTCGCGATGAACGCCTTGAATCTGCTCTCCTCGATGTCTTTAGGCATCATGACTACCGAACCGGCTCACCCATGGGTCGATGATGTACGTCGAGCGCGCAGAGGCGATTCGAATGCCTTTGCTTCGTTGGTCAAGTCAGTACAACGGCAAGTGTATGGTTTGTGTTTGAGGCTCTTGCAGACTGAAGCCGAGGCCTCTGAAGTCGCCCAAGAGACTTTTCTTCGCGTGTATCAAAACCTTGAACGCTACGACGATGCGCGACCGTTTGATCTGTGGGTGCTGACCATCGCCCGCAATCAGTGTCTTGACCTGCTTCGTCGGCGGCAAAAAATGAAGACCGACGATGTGGATGATCATTCCCATTCGTTGTCTTCGAATGAGCC
>JAYUVR010000129.1:0-3383 GCA_043753955.1 Archangium sp.
GCCCGCCTGCTTCAAGTGCGAGATAAGCCTGCGGCATACATTCGCTATGATTCGCCGAGATCGATGGGGTTGTTTGTCTACGGCGATGATCACGATGTCGACGTAGGAACAGAGCCAGCTATGAGCTCGAGCCACGGCTACAACGTCGTAAGTTGGCGCGCGGGCGATGTGGTGTATCAACTGGTGACGGATCTCGATGAAAGCGACATTCGCGAGTTGTTGCCCCCCAGTCGAGACGACGACGCACGTCAGTCTGGCCCTGAGACACAGCCGGCAAGCTTTCAGCAGTAGTCGCACCAGATGGGCAGGCTGTTCCCTTTCGTTGACCCCTCGGGGACCGCCAACTAGCCTTTCGAACACTCATGTCGAATTCCGTGTTGATCGTCGAAAGAGACTTGGAACTGATGAAGGAACTTCGCGACGCTCTGATGGCGCGAGGCTTCGAAGTCGATGAAACCACTGATGGTAAAGGTACGCCTGAGCTCATTCGGCGAAATCGACCTCATTGTGTCGTCCTCGCTGTTGATCTCGATGCAGGCCAAAACGGCTACATCATCTGCAAGAAACTCAAGAGCGACGATGACTTAAAGTCGGTGCCGGTCATTATTATCGGAGACCCCAAAGGTTTCGCGAAACACCAACAGCTCAAAACCCGGGCAGAGGATTACGTCGGCAAGCCGTTGACGAGCGATGACTTAGTTGAAGTGGTGGGAAAATTGATCGGCTTCCCCCAGGTCCCCATCACAGATGAAGGGTTTAACCCTGATGCATTGCTTGAAGAGGCGGCCAATGACATTTATCTGCCTCCTCCTCCTCTCGATGAGGCGCCTCAATCAGATTTAGTTGGGCTTGACTCAACCTTTGAAACGACTTCCCCCAACAGGTTCACCGCGGTGCTGGAAGAAGAAGTTCCCTTAACCCCTCCAGAGCTCGGCGACCCTGATGGCTACGCTTCAGACAAGACCGTAGTGGGCATGAGCCCCACCTCTTGGCAACCGGCGACCAAACAACCTTACCAATCGTCGCCCTCGAGTATTGATGCGGCAGAAGCGCGCGAAATGCGCGCCAAAGTTGCTGAACTTGGCTCTGCGTTGGACGAGTCGAGAGATCGAACTCAAGAATTAGAAAATAAAATTCGCGAACTTGAAAATGAAGTCGAAGCCCACAAAACCGAACTCGAGACTGCGCGAGCTGCGCCGAGTAAAAGTGACGCGAAAGAAGTCTTTGCGCTGCGCGACGCAGCCAACAAAAAAGACAAAGAAGTCCTCAAACTGAAGAATGAATTGAACGCGAAGGAACAAGAGATTGTCGAGTTGCGCGAAAAGGAAAATACGCTCGAACAACAACTCTCAGAAATGAACAGCGAGGTGGGCTCGAAAGACTCGCAAATTAAAACCCTCCAAGCCAAAGTCGAACAAGGGTTGGGCGATAAAAGAAAAGTCGACCAACAACTGACCACTGCCAAAGAGGAAGCCAGGGGTTATTCAGCCCGGTTGCAAACGCTGCAAACCGACTACGACTCACTCATCGTGCGGGTGCCTGAATTGGAAGGCCAGCTCGAAGAGGTCAAGGCGAACCTGCTCGACGAAGAAGCGCGACGCCAGACATCAGCATTTGAACTGTCTTCTGCTCGCGGCGAAATTGAAGCGATGCGCTCGTCTCTCGATGAGCGCTCGGGTGAAGTCGAGGGACTCAACTCGCAAGTAGAACAACTGCAAAAAGAGCTCGACGACACCCGCACTCAGCTCAGTACTCAAACGACCAGTTTTGCCCATGAGGTGTCTTCGCTCAGGCAACGGCTCTCTGAATCAGAAGCCGAAACTGCCAATGCTGAGAATGCCGCCGCGCGCACACAGACGCGGGTCAACGCTTTTCAAGATCAGTTCGATCGTCTGCGCAGTCAGCTCAAGCTTGCAGTTGATACGTTGGGCGAGTCACCCACTGAAAGCGAAGATCTCGACATCGATGAGATCGCAGAGGCCTGAAACAACGGCTACTTCCCGTCGTCTCTTTTGGGTGCGTTCTTTTTTTCTATCTGCTTCTTGGCCAAAGACTGAATGGTCCCGGGCACGTTTTTATCTTTCGCGAGACCTTTGACATCGTGCTCGTGCAACGTGTTGAGGAGTCGCATGGAAACGCCCTGAGGCACTTTAGGGTTTTTGACGATCGCCAATTTGATGGCGTATTTCCGTAACCATTCTCGATTTGAATAAATGACTCTCAAAACATCATCGCTGGCAATTTTGTTCAGCGCTTGAGCGAGAACTTCACCGTCAGTGATTCGCGGGCTGCGAATAACGGCAACCGACACCAACTTATTTGAATCGCGAATCAAAATGCCTCGCGCTTCTTTGTTGCCCTTGGTTGCCAGCTTAATTTTCTCAGAGACATTCATCGACATGATGCGCTTCGAGAGCGACAGCTTTTTGCCCTCTTCCATCGGAGGAACAGCTTCTTCGGCATCAGGCATATGGAATTCAGCCATGACATCGTCAGCGGTCGGCCCGTCAGCGGGCAGCGTCTGCGTGACGGCTTGAGGCCCAAAGAGCCGCACGCGAGCGGCCACCATCTGGGGTACATCGTCGAGTTTCAGCCCGCTGCGCACGCCAAAATCGCAGACACCATCGATCAACGCGCCCACGGTGTTGGGGTTTCTCGACAACATTCGAATAATGTTGTCGTCTCGCAAAAGACGGAGCTGATTTTGCGAAATGAGTTCGGCGATGCGTTTGCTACAGCCCTCAGCCACTCCGGCGATGGCTGCATCAGGCGTATTCCCATTGAGGACCAACATCTGGGCATACGCGTCATTTTGACCGTACAAATGGAGGAAGAAACCCAGCACCGGCGGCAGCACGCCTTCGTCACGAAATGCCGAAGCTGCGATTCGATCTTGTAGCGTGGTCGACGTCTTGAGCACTTGTTCTCG
Source organism: Archangium sp. (assembly GCA_043753955.1). Lineage (GTDB taxonomy): Bacteria > Myxococcota > Myxococcia > Myxococcales > Myxococcaceae > Archangium_A. Next base: position 2,930 of record JAYUVR010000129.1, read on the forward strand.
AATTCCCGCTTCGGGGTCAAACGAGAGCATGAAGAGCACACTGACCATATCGTCCGGGCTCACCGGAATCAGCGCCTTGGCAGCCATCATCCGCAACGCGACAGGCGCTTTCGGGTCAACGTGCTTCTTCATGTTGTCCGGCAGAAAGTCAGCCGTGATGGGACAAGTGGGGGGCTCTAAGTTGGGCTCGCTCATACCTGATTCCTTTCGTGAATCAGACGTAAGCCCTCGAGCGTCAGAAACTCATCTACTTCTTCAATGACCTTTGACTCGCTGGCGATCAACGAGGCCAAACCGCCAGTGGCAATCACTTTGGTTGCCGAGCCGAGGTCTTTCTTCATGCGCTCGCAGATGCCGTCGATTTTGGCACCGCCACCACCTTTGATGCGGTCACAGAAAAGGGTGAGTACGCCGGCGGCGCCATCACCCCCGGAATCACCATCGCGATGGATGC
>JAYUVR010000130.1:0-35126 GCA_043753955.1 Archangium sp.
CATTTGCTCGCCGCCACCATGTTGGCAGACAAGAACAGTTCAAATGTCGAGCAACTGGTCGAAAGGCTCAACCACTTGTCGCAGGAATACGATGTGCGCCATGACTATTGGCAAAACGAGCTCAAAGAAGGCATCAGACGAGATCTGTTGCTGACCACGTCATACGCGCCAGCGAAGGAATATTTCCGAGTGGTAACGACGGACTATGTCAAAGCGATTCAGCAGGGCGACATGGCGTTGGCACAGTCGATTTTTGTGCGTCGCTTGGTTCCGCTCTTTGCGGCCCATCGTGAAGCAGTAGTGCAATTGGTCAATGTCGAACTCGAGCGCAACGTGACCATGGAGGCCGAAGTTGAATCGGCAGTGCGCACCCAGGCCGCAGAAATGTTTTTGGTGGTGGGGTTCATCTTCTGCATTGCTTTGCTGCTTGCCATCGTGGTTTCGCGCTCGATTGTCATTCCTCTAAATGAAGCCACTGCGGCGGCTTCTGCGCTGGTCGCTGGGCGTGAGGACGTCGTCGTGAAATACAAAGGCAGCGACGAGCTGGGCGAACTGGCCGATTCGTTTCGAACCTTGGCCGGGTACGTTCACGATGTCGCTGATACCAATCGCCAGGTGGCCGAAAGCCTTCAGCGCGTCTTGCAGAGATTTTCTCAAGTCTCTCGAGTGCGAGAATCAGATGCAGCTCGCTCAGGGTACAAGGCGATATTTGCGCTCATCAATTCTCACAAAGAAAAGCCTTCGTAAAATAGGAAGGCGGCCTTTCATTGAGGTCGCCCTCGCCGAAGGACGGCTTTGCGCCCATTTTCTGCTTCAGGCCCAAACTCTTGAATGGAGCCGGAAGCTGCTTTTTTGAATAGGGTGCTCCTGCAAGAGCGCAATCAACGCGCTGTTGGTCTTCGTTGACTCAAACCAGAGCCGACCCTAATGGCTCAACCGCTGGCAGGTTTCGTGATTTTCGGGAGGTTGCAATGCCGAAAGGCACCCGTCGGGTAGCAATCATCGGGGGTCTGAGGACCCCCTTCGTCAAAGCCAATACCGTTTTTAACGAACTGACCGCGCTCGACTTGGGGCGCATCGTGGTTCAGGAACTGGTGCAGCGATACGATCTCGACCCAGAAGACATTGATGAGTTGGTGTTCGGCCAAGTGATACCTTCACTCACTGCTTCTTCGATTGCGCGAGAAGTGGTGCTCCTCTCGGGGTTACCTCGAAGAGTCGAAGCGCACACGGTGGTTCGTGCCTGCGCGACGTCAATTCAAGCTGCCGTCGATGTGGCAAGGTCGATCGCCTTAGGGCTCACCGAGATCGGCATCGCGGGCGGCACTGAATCGATGTCTGACCCGCCCATTTTCACTTCTCGGCCCCTCGCGCATGCGTTGGTCAGCGCCTCTAAGGCCAGAGATTTGTCGGCGCGCCTGCGCCCTTTTCAGCAGCTGAAAGCTAAAGATCTCGTCCCCGTTCCTCCCGCCATCGCCGAGTTCACCACGGGCATGTCGATGGGTGATTCTGCAGAAAAGATGGCCAAAGAAAATGGCATCAGCCGCAAAGAGCAAGACGAAATTTCTCTCTCGTCGCATCACCGCGCAGCGCGCGCATGGAAAGACGGCGTGTTCAAAGACGAGGTGATGGCGGTGTCGGTGCCGCCGAACTTTAGCGAGACGGCTACGACTGACAATTTGGTTCGAGAAGACACTTCATTCGAGGCCTTGTCGGCGCTCAAGCCCGTATTTGATCGCCGCTACGGCACGGTAACTGCCGGCAATTCTTCGCCCCTCACTGATGGCGCCGCAGCGCTTATTTTGATGAGTGAAGAAAAGGCGAAGGCCCTCGGGTATCGACCACTGGGTTACTTGAAGGCGTACGCTTTTGCGGCCACGGACCCTGGGGACCAACTGCTGCAAGGGCCTGCATATGCGGCTCCGGTGGCGCTCGACCGAGCAGGCATGAAGTTGAGCGATATCGATCTCATCGATATGCACGAGGCTTTCGCCGCGCAAATCGCGTCAAACATTCAGGCGTTTGGTTCGCGAGCTTTCGCTCAAAAAATGGGTCGCAGTGAACCTTTAGGTGAGGTTGACCGCAATCGGCTGAACGTCAATGGCGGTTCCATCGCGTTGGGCCACCCTTTCGCTGCAACTGGCGCTCGTATTCTTCATCAATCATTGCGCGAATTGAATCGACGAAATTTGGGCACCGCCTTGGTGACCGTCTGTGCCCAAGGCGGGCAGGGCGCAGCCGTGATTCTGGAGCGGACGTAAATGAACACTCCTACCAAAAATTTTTCGTACCTGGTCGAAGACGAAGTCGCCGTCATCACCTTTGACATCGAAGGTGAACCGGTCAACACCATTTCCCCTGACATCAGCCTCGAATTCGAAGGGTTGATGACGCGGGCTGCGTCTGATGCAACGGCTAAAGCCATCGTCTTTCTCTCGGGAAAAAGAGACGCGTTTATCGCCGGGGCTAAAATTGATTTTTTGAGGACCATTCAAACAGCTGCCGAAGCCATGGCGTTGTCTCGTCAAGGCCAAGCCGGCTTTGATCGTCTCGACGCACTTGAAAAACCAGTGGTCGCAGCCATTCATGGGGCTTGTTTGGGCGGCGGTCTTGAGTGGGCTTTGGCGTGCGACTATCGCATTGCGACGGACAGTCCGAAGACCTCGTTGGGGTTGCCCGAAGTTCAGTTGGGCCTGATTCCCGGGGCGGGAGGAACGCAGCGACTCCCGGCGCTCATCGGGGCTCAAGCGGCACTCGACTTGATTCTCACGGGGAGAACTCTCAAACCCAAGAAGGCGCTCAAACTGGGCGTGATTGACGAGGTGGTGGCCCCGTCGATACTTCGCCAAGTGGCGCTGCAAAGAGCCCGAGAATTGGCCGACGGCTCGCTCAAAATTCAGCGAAAACGGGGTCTCGCGCCCGCCATTGCGAAGAGCAAATCATTCCCCGAAGTGCTCAAAGGGCTCACCAATAAAGAAGCCTGGGCCGAATTCGCGCTCGAAGACAACCCGCTTGGGCGAAAAGTGCTCTTCGATCAAGCGCGCAAGACGTTACTGAAGAAGACGCGCGGCAAATACCCAGCGCCAGAGAAAGCGATTGAGGTCGTGCGTATCGGCCTCGAGAAGGGGTCTAAAGCGGGCCTTGAAGCCGAAGCGAGTGCTTTTGGCGAGTTGATGATGAGCGACGTGAGTAAACGGCTGGTCGAAATTTTCTTCGCTACCACTGCGCTCAAAAGAGAAAACGGTTTGGCCGACCCGAATGTCAAACCGCGAGTCGTCAAAAAAGTGGGTGTTCTAGGAGGCGGTTTGATGGGCGCCGGCATCGCTTACGTCAGCACCGCGCTGCAAGGCGTTGCGGTTCGCATCAAAGACAAAGACGAAGAGGGAACGGGCCGCGCTTTGGCGCATGTGTACAGTCTGTATGACGAGCGCGTAAAGAAACGTTCTTTGACGTCGCGTGAGGCACAGAAACAACTTGGTTTGCTTACGGTGTCGACGGACTACAGCGGTTTCCGCAATGCTGATGTGGTCATCGAAGCGGTGTTCGAAGATGTGATGCTCAAGCAGCAGGTGCTTCAAGACATCGAAGCCATTTGCAAACCCGAAAGCATATTCGCATCGAATACCTCATCGATCCCCATCGGTGAAATCGCAAAAGCCAGCAAACACCCGCACACCGTGATTGGGATGCACTATTTCAGCCCGGTCAACAAGATGCCGTTGCTGGAAGTCATCACCCATCGAGGAACGGCCGACGAGGTGACAGCCACCTGCGTCGATGTGGGAAAAAGGCAGGGAAAGATGGTCATCGTGGTCAATGATGGCGTCGGCTTTTACACCACGCGCATTTTGTTACCCTATTTGAACGAAGCCGCTTTTTTGCTCGCTGAAGGCGCTGACATCGCTGAACTTGATCGCGCCTTGGTCGACTTCGGCTTCCCGGTGGGACCCATCACGCTTCTTGATGAAGTGGGCATCGACGTCGGTGCGAAGGTTGGCAAAGTCATGCAGAAGGCATTCGGCCCTCGCATGGGCATTCCCGAAATAACAGCCGAACTGGTGAGCGCGGGTCGATGGGGTCGCAAAGCGCAGAAGGGTTTCTATCTCTACGAGCAGGGGAAGAAGACCGAAGTGGATACTTCTGTCTATGCGCTTACGCCTCAAGGGAAAGAGCGTCGGCGCATTGATCGCTACGAAATGGCTGAGCGTTGCGCTCTGCAAATGATCAATGAGGCCGTTCGTTGTTTAGGCGAAGGCATCTTGCGAAGCCCGCGCGACGGAGACATCGGCGCCATCTTTGGGTTGGGGTTCCCTCCTTTTTTAGGTGGACCATTCCGTTACGCCGATGCGCAAGGTTTGGGTAAAATTCTCGAGCGCACGGAGCATTACCAAGAGCGGGTGGGCCAACGCTTTGTGCCGGCCCCGTTGCTTCTAGAATCACTCAAAGCGGGCAAGAAATTTTACTGACATGTGGACTCACCCAGCCCTTTCCGTTTTCGAAAAACTACCGCTTCGAGAACGTTTTTTTGTGCGCGGTAGGTTGTTTACCGCTCCTCTCGAGCGCGTAGCGAGTGAGGTAAAGGGGCCTCGCATTCTCGACGTAGGCTGTGGCCATGGGCTCTTGTGCGCGATGATGGCCTTTGGCTTTCCTGAGCGCAGCGTGGTGGGGCTCGATGTCGACCCACGAAAAATGAAATGGGCTCGGCGCTCGGTGGGCCAACTGAGCAACACTCGATTTGAACTGATGCCAGTCGAACAATTCGCTGATGTCGAGTCAGGTGGCTTCGACACCATCACCGTGGCTGACGTGTTGTATTTATTGCCGCCTTCTTCTTGGGCACCGTTTTTTGAAGCGTGCTTTCGACTCCTTGCGCCTCGTGGACAACTTTTAGTCAAAGAGGTCGAAGATGATGGTGGGTGGCGTACGCACAAGGCACTCTTTCAAGAGCAACTGATGGTGCGAGTGTTGAGGCGAACGCACACCAGCGGAGGGTTGGGTGTTTTCCCTCGAGATCAGACCATCGCCGCGCTGCGCCAGAGCGGGTTTGAGCTGCGAGACGTCGTCACCCTTTCACGCAAGAGCAGCACCCCTCATGTGCTTTTTATTGCCGAGAAGGTGTAGGGTGCGTCCCAACTCATAGGGGTCGTTCAAAAGCAGCGCCCAGCGCTCTTTGGAGGTTTCAAGCATGGTACGTGTGCTCTGTGCTGCGTTAGCGAGCGTCGTCGTGTCTGCATGCACGCCTGCGGTTTCCAAATGCAAAGACGTCAGTGAATGTGAATCAGGTCAAAGCTGCGTCAATGGCGAATGCCGAGGGACTTCAGGGGTACTTCCTGATGGCGGTACCGGCGTTGTTGATGGAGGGTCTCTTCCGGTGACGGGTTGTGATCCAAGCGACGCTGCAGCCAATGCGTCGCGTGACACAGATTGCGACGGGCTTTCTGACGCAGAAGAATATTCGCTGACCTACCCGGGCAGTGCGACCACCAACCCGTGCAATCGCGATTCTGACAACGACGGGCTGAGCGACGGCGTCGAGGTAGGGAAGATTGCGACGGTGTCGTTGACCTGTGGTTCCACTTTTGTTCCCGACGCCCAGCCGAATTCGAAATCGATTCCTACCGACGGCGACACGGACAAAGACGGCGTTGCAGATGGCGACGAAGATGCCAATCACAATGGCCGACGTGATGTGGGGGAAACAGACCCGCTGCAAGTCGATACCGATTGTGACGGGTACTCTGATGGTGAAGAGCGCACCATGGCCCCCGGGTGCGCGACTGATGGCTCAAAGAAAGACACTGACGGAGACGGCCTCGCTGACGGTGTGGAGGGCGGGTTGCAACCCATCGGAGCTGACCCGACTGCGTGTGCCTACAGCCAAGCGACCTATGACAGCAACAGCGCCACCAAAACAAACCCATGTCAGGCCGATACAGACGGCGATGGCATTGCCGACGGAGCAGAAGACACCAATCTGAACGGCAAAGTTGATACCGGTGAGCTCGACCCCAACGCTGCGGCTGATGGCACCGGGGTAGCCCAGAAGGCCTGTTCGACCGCGAATTTGAAGCCCATCACTTTTTATTCAAGCGGTGCGAGCGACATTGCGCTGGCTTTGCCTCCCTCGTTTTCTGAGCTCTCTCGAGTTTCACGCATGGGCGTGAAGGGGCCTGAAGAGGCTGGGTTTATTTTTTATGATCCAGCCACCCAAATCGTAGGCCTGGCAATCTCAAAGACACCCGCAGGAGCAGATGCGAACGCCGAAGAAGCCGACGCGCGGCTCAAAATGGGTGGTTTAAACACTGGGCTGACCCAAACCTTCACCTCGTGGGACGGTTTTGGCGGTTCCGTTCGAGGCATCTACGACTCGCCTTTCACCTACGACATCAAAGACGCCATCAACGCCTTGGCTAAAAACTATTTGGGCGCCGATGCGACGGGTTTACTTTCGGGTCAAGCGGGAGTCGTTGGCCCATTGAAGGTCATCGTTGAAATCGTTCCGCGCTCGGCAAATCGCATGGTGCTCGTCTTTGCCGCTGTTCCAATCAGCCGGTATTCGGGTCAGGCCGTGTTTCAAGTCGACGATACGTCGGGGGGTACGGCGTTGGCGCAGTTTGGAGATTTCGCAAATGCACAGTGCGAGGTTTTCCCGGCCGCTCCCAATGCAAAAGTCGATTTCATCTGGGTCGTTGACGACAGCGGCTCGATGGACAGTTCCCAAAGAGCAGTCGGCAAGGCGGGCAAATTGTTTGGAACGAAGGTCGCGAGTGCGGGTCTTGACTGGCGCGCTGCCGGAGCCAGCACAGGGTGGTACCCGTTTGAAGACGACAATCAGTACCACGGCTCGATGCGCGACTGGACCAGCGACGTCAACGTCATGAACGGTTGGTTCGAGGGCAATTCCTCGTTCGGAATAGACGGTTCGGGCTCGGAGCGCGGCTTTTCCGGTTTGAAGACGTTTCTTGATCGCACGGGGCCCACACTGGCAGGCCCCGTTCGCTCAGACGCTCAGGTGCATCTCATCTTTCTCACGGATACCGCAGAGCAATCGGCCACCAGCGCCATGCAGATGAAAAGCTATTTGACTCAGAAAATTCCCCTCGGCGTCGTGGCGCACGGCATCTTGTGCACCGAAGGCGCGTTGTGCGCGTCACCAGAGAGTTACGAAACCAAGCCTGGAAAATACCACACGCTCATCAGAGACACGGGGGGCGTCATTGGAAATATTGGCATCTTTAACCCCAAGACGCCGACCCCCGCTGAAACTGCGCAACAGTCTGCCACCATCGATGCCATTTTGAATGCCGCGATTGGGAGCACCGGAGCTCAACTTCAAAGGCCTCCCATTTCGTCAACCATCAAAGTCGCCATGGCCAGCACGCGGGGCACGTGTAATGCCGACGACGTGCCGCGAGATCGCACCCATGGGTGGGACATCGACCCAGCCACCCGTCGATTGGTTTTCTTCGGCGATTGCCGCCCCAGCGCTCCTGGAGTGCAAGTCGCCGTGAGCTACCAGTATTGGAATGACGGCTCTCCCGACCCCGGGGGCTCGCCCTGTGCTGGCTCGTGTGAGGCACCGCTGGTGTGTGATGTGATGGTGCAAACGTGCGTATGCCCCGCAGACTGTGGCGGGTGCAGTGCGGGTTTTGAATGCAATCAAAACAGCTGCGCTTGCGAGCCCGAGTTTCGTTGAAACGGCCGTCTTAGAGCTGGCTGTAATTCACCAGCTCAATACCCCTCGCGGCGATGGCATTGCGCACGCGAGGGCTCAATACGGCAGCCAGCTCTTCTTCCCACTGGTAGTTCCAATCGGGATCTTGGGCGATAGAGCCCGGGGTGAGGCCGGGGTGGGTGACGATTTCAGTGTCACCATCGGTCAAACTGTTGAGCAGACGCAACAGACGGCGCTCAGTCATGCGGCCTGATTCGAACACACCCAAGGCTCGCACTCGTTTGACGCCCCGGTGCTCTTTAAGACCCCCCAGTGTGCCGATGAGAGCCGCCTTGATGGCCGAACGCGGGTGCACGAGCCAATGACGGTTCGGCCGTTCTGTGGGCCACCGTACCGGCAGGCCCAGTTCTGCAGCCAGCACCTCGACGATTGAAGTCAACCCCGGCAGCAGGTGGAGGTGCTGATGCGTGTCGAGATGATCAATCTGTGCCCCGAGCTCCTTGGCCCGTTTCACTTGTGCGCGAAATTCGGTGACGATTTCTTCCGCGGGAATGATGCGACTCAACCAGGCTGCGGAAAGCTCAGCCCAGTTGCGCCGAAAGCGACCTCCTGGAGCGAGCCAACGCACTTGGTGCGCCGGTGCGGCAGGCGTCAAATAGGTGGTGAGGCACAGGTGAAGGCCTAACCCCAACTTTGTTTGGCCTGCCCGGCGAATAGCGTCTGCGGCAGTGGGCCCGGTAGCGAGCACGGTGGCGCTGGTGACGACACCATCAGTGTGTGCCGCGAAAATGCCCTCGTCGATGCGTGGGTGAAGACCGAGATCGTCTGCATTGATAATCAAACGAATCATATCAATGACGACCCGAGGCCATTTTCGAGGGGAAGGCGGTGACCTCAGGCGGCAGTCGCACCGGTCGTGCAGGAGCCTTTGGGTTTCGAGTGTCGGCGAAAAGAGTGGTGAGTTCTTTAACGATGGTCGCGATGACCTGCGGGCTGGCCAGCGTTGATGTTCCCCGGGTGCGAGGAAAATAGTCGACTCCCATTTGAAAAACTTTGAACCCTTTGCGAATGGCTTTCACCACCAATTCAGCATCGATGAAGGACCCTTGGGCCTTGAGGTCGATGGACTCGAGCACACGGCGATGTACAACTTTGAAGCTGAAATTGATGTCTTTAATCGGCACGTTGAAGAGTGCACGAATGAGCAAATTGTAGACAAAAGAATACATGATGCGCTTTGGCCCCTCGCTGGTGCGATCAAAGCGAAAGGCGCAAATCATGTCGGCTTCGAGATAGTCGACCAGATAGAGCGCGCGTTCGAGCTCATCGAGGTCAAACGGCAAATCGATATCAGAATAGATGACGATGTCTTTGGTGCTCGATGAGAACCCCGTCTTCATCGCGCCTCCGAGCTTTTGGTTCACACTGTGCGAAATGCATCGAATACGCGAGTCGCGCTTCGACAGGGCTTCAGCGATTTCTCGGGTTCTGTCTGTCGAGGCGTCGTTGACGACGATGATTTCCCAATCGTCGGCCAACCTTTCGAGCACAGGCTGGGCGCGGGAAATCGCTCGCTCGACGTAGTCTTCTTCATTCCACGCTGGGAAAAACAGGCTCAAGCTAGGACGCGCCATGACATGGGCGTATCCCACACCTTGAGAACCGCGCCAAGGCGGCTGAAAGAGAGCGTTCAGGGCCTCAATACGGCACAATAGGCACCATGGGGCAGCCGTGGACCGCGCTGGTCGTTGATGAAGCTGTTGAAAGTGCCCATACGCTGGTGCGCGCACTTGAAGCGGCTGATGCCAAGGTGATTGCCGTCAACAGGGCCGCTGACGTGGTTGATCACCTCGACGAAGACATTGATGTGGCGATTGTCAGCGTGGGCAAAGAAGACGGCTTGTCTCTTTTGTCTCATTTTCGGCAATCTGGCCGCCAGACTCCTGTGGTGATGTTGAGTGAGACGAACGATCTCGAGGCCAGAAGCGCCGCCTTCTCTCAGGGGTGTGACGACTGGCTGGCTAAATCTATTGGACCAGCAGAATTAATCGCACTGGTGCAGCGGCGACTTGAAATCTATTCGGCGCTGACCAATGCGCAGCGTGAAGCGGGTCGCTTGGGCAAATTGGTGGCCACCGACGCAGTGACTCAGCTCGCTACGGCAGATCATTTTCAGCAAAGGCTCAAGGGAGAATTTGGCCGTGCTCGCCGCTACGATGATCCTCTCGCGTTGATTTTCGTGGCCCTTGATCACTTCAAAGCCGAACAAGCAGGCGAGACGAAACAGCATCTTAAAGATCAAATCTTCGTCGCGGTGTCTTTGTGCATGACAGGCTGTGTTCGCGAAGCCGACTTGGTGGCCCGTCAGGCCGGTGAACGTTTCGCAGTTCTATTACCAAAAACGCAGCTCGCGGGCGCCTTGACGGTGGCAGAACGCATTGCCAATGAGATGAAAAGCATCAAAGTGGGGCCCTCGGGTCAGTCGGTCACCTGCTCGCTGGGCCTCGCTGCGTTTCCATGTCGGGCCATTCACACCGTCGAACAACTCATTGGATCTGCCAACGAAGCTCTTGCCCATGCTCAACGAGACCCTGTGAAAAAAATCTGCCTCTCCTTCACCGAACCTCCCCTTCCAGACACGACCACTCGAGTGGGTTAAGTACGACTCATAGAGGCTTGCTTGGGTTAATATTTACCCTCTTGTCGTCAGATTGAGCAGTGCAGATTGCGCCTTTGATCATGAGGTTATCGCCGACTCATGGGTTGGCCATGCGCTTGCTGAAGGAGGTGACCCGTGAACATTGCTGCTCAGCTCAAGGCCGACCCGACTGGTCCGGGGAAGCTGCTTTTGGTCGACGACGAAGAGAACATTCTTCGTTCGCTCCGACGGGTTTTGCGCCGTGGGGAATGGGAAATTGAGACCGCCTCAGATGGTGAAGCGGGTCTGCGTGCATTCGAACGCTTTCAGCCAGGGGTGGTGATTTCAGATTTTCGAATGCCCGGCATGAATGGGGTCGATTTTCTGGCCCGGGTTAAAGAGCTGGTGCCACATACGCAGCGCATCATGTTGACCGGCCAGGCTGATCAACTGGCCATTGAAGAAGCCATCAATCGTTCTGAAGTCTTTCGATTCATCAGCAAACCTTGGAACGATGCTCAGCTGCTGCTCACGGTTAAGAGTGCTTTCGAGCAACACGCTTTGGTCAGCGACAACCAGCGTCTGCACGATCTGACGCATCAACAAAACACCGAGCTCAGGCAACTCAACGCCGACTTGGAACTTCGAGTTCAGCAGCGCACGCAGATGTTGCAGCGAGCGAAACGCGAGTGGGAACTCTCTTTTGACACCATCGATAGCCCTTTGGCGGTCATCAACACTGAAGACTTGGCGATTCGCAGAGCCAATCGCGCCGCGGCAAGGGTGTCGAACCGAGACGTGATGACCCTGAAGCAGGGGCCCAAATGCCATGAATTTCTCTTTGATCGCGCGACGCCGTGTACCGGGTGCCAAGTTGGGCCCGGGCTCAAGGTGCCGAGCACCGTTGAGATCAACTACGGAGCTCGAACGTACGTCAATCACGCCTACCCGATGGACGATGAACCAATTGCGGTGTGCTACTACCGCGATGTGACCGATGAGCGCGCCTTGACGCGCCGGTTGATTGAAAGCGAAAAGATGATCGCCATCGGTAATTTGGCTGGCGGCGTCGCCCATGAAATCAACAACCCCTTGGGTGGCATTCTGGCCTTCTCTCAGCTGATGAAGCGAGATGCTGGGCGAACTTCGCAAGATCTCGAAGCCCTCGACTTGATCGAAGAGAGCGCGCTGCGATGCAAACGCATCGTGGAAAGCCTGCTCAAGTTCAGTCGCCGATCGAAAGTGGAAGATCGTCGCACCTTTGACTTAAGCAAGTGTATAGAAGATGCAGCGCTCCTGTTCCGCGCACAAATGAAGAAATACCCCCGGGCGAAGCTCGATCTCAGGTTGGCAAGCAACATTCCCAACGTGTACGGCGACCCTTCTCAATTGGGGCAAGTGGTGCTCAACCTGTTGCACAATGCGTTGCAAGCGCTCCCAGATTTCGATGGCACCTTGATTGTTGAAACGGGTTTGCGTGATGCCCATTCGTACTTCAAGGTGACTGATACGGGCTGCGGTATTCCCGAGGAAAATTTGTCTCGAATCTTCGAGCCTCATTTCACCACCAAGCCCCCAGGAGAAGGCACCGGGCTTGGTCTGTCTATCGCCTACCGAATTGTCGAGGACCACGGCGGCCACTTCGTCGTGAAATCTACCGTCAATGAAGGCAGCGCATTCACTGTGATGATTCCCGTTCAACCCGGGGGAGCAAACCCATGACCGCTACCATTCCAACGCCGCCTAACCGGAAAGCGAAAGTGCTCGTCGTCGACGACGACAAAATCGTCTTGAGAGCGGCCTCAGAGATTCTGTCTCGCGAGGGCTACCACGTGGTGGCCATCGACGATGCGGTCGAGGGGTTGTCAGCAGCCAAAGATCCCACCATCGATGTGGCTTGTTTAGACATCAAGATGCCCAACTTGTCAGGCATGGATCTCCTCAAAGCCTTCAAGCAAAGCCGGCCCGATGTCGAAGTCATCATGATGACGGCTTTCGCCACCGTCGAGACGGCAGTTGAGGCAGTAAAGGGTGGGGCTTACGACTATCTGACCAAACCCTTTGAGAACATCGATGTGCTCTCTTTGGCGGTAGGTCGGGCGGCTGAAAAGAAGTCACTGCGAGATCGCACGCGCGTACTCGAAGAGGCCTTGTCGGCTCGAAATCAATTCGAAGATCTCGTCGGCCAATCAGGGCAGATGCGTTCGGTCTTCAAATTGGTTGAAACCGTAAGCTACTCAACCGCCACCGTGCTCATTCAGGGCGAGAGCGGCACCGGTAAAGAACTGGTCGCGCGCGCGATTCACTATCGCAGCCCACGTAAAGACAAACCTTTTGTCGCCGTCAACTGTTCAGCTTTGACAGACACGCTTCTTGAGAGCGAATTGTTTGGGCACATGAAGGGCAGTTTCACCGGCGCAACGACGAACAAGAAGGGCCTGTTCGAAGCGGCCGATGGCGGCACCATCTTTCTCGACGAAATTGGCGATATTCCGGCGGCGACGCAGGTGCGGTTGCTGCGCGTGCTTCAAGAAGGTGAAGTCAAAAGAGTGGGTGCCAATGACACCCTTAAAGTCGATGTTCGGGTGATCGCAGCCACCAACGTCGATCTCTCGAAAGCCAAAGAACAAGGCAAATTCAGAGAAGACCTTTTTTACCGCCTCAATGTCATCACGGTACAGCTGCCGCCTTTGCGAGATCGGCCTGAAGACATTCCACTTCTGGCACAGCATTTCTTGAAAATTTACGCGACGAAGGTTGGGAAAAAAGTCACCAGCATCAGCCCTGCCGCGATGGAAGCACTCACCACAGCCAGGTGGGTGGGTAACGTTCGCGAATTGGAAAATGCGCTCGAACGCGCTGTGGTGTTGTGTGCAGGCGAGCAGGTTGAACTCGACGAACTTCCCCCAGAAATTCGAAACAATCAGCGCGGAGGCGGGGAAGTGGAAGTGTTTAGTTTGGCCCACCTTCCGTACGCCCAAGCCAAAAAATTGGCCATGCGTGCTTTTGAGCGCCGCTATCTGTCCGCTCTTCTCGACAAGTCGAGCAACAACGTTTCAATGGCTGCGCGCGCGGCTGGAGTTGATCGTTCAAACTTCCGCAGGCTCCTCAAACAATACGAGGTGGGTGGGAGAAGTATGAAGAAGGATGGTTCGCCAGAAGGTGAGGATGACGGCGACTTTGAGGAACTGGCTCCATAGCCAATACTGGTGATTGTAGCTGCCTGTATGGCTATTGCGAGCAGATCTTCTCCTGGTTATTTTTATTATCAGTAACCAGTTATAGGGAGAAGAGATGGACACCGCACACTTCAGAAGACAGCACGGCGAAATATTGGCAGTGGTTGGTTTGATTGTTCCGCATCTGAGCAAGCCAACTTCAATTGATCGAAAAGTTGGGGATCAATTGAGAAAACATCTGGTCGACCTTTCCGCTCGAATTGGTTCGCACCTGACGTCAGAAGACAAAGTTCTCTACCCTACGCTGACGAAGAACCCCGCGTCGCCCGTTGCGGTTACAGCCACTCGATTCGCTGACGAGATGGGCACCATTGGGGCGGCGTTCAAACAATATCTTTCGCAATACCCTACCGGCGAAGCCATTTCGACGAACGCGGGGAAATTTGCCAAAGACACTCAAGCCATCATCGCCGCGTTGGGCAATCGCATTCAACGAGAAGAGAAAGAGTTGTACCCGTTGGCTGATGCGGCGTGAAAGCCGATTAGCCTTCTTCGCCGGGCTCTTTGGGCAATCGTTGAGAACGAATACTTTCGATTCGTTCTCGATGGTGTTTCTCAAAGCCAATATCACTGGGTTGAAAGAACTGCGCGCTGCGAATGCCCTCAGGCAAATAGTTCTCGACTACGTAGTGGCCTTCAAAGTCATGAGGGTATTGATACCCGCCTCCATAGCCCAGAGACTTCATCAATGAAGTCGGCGCATTTCGCAGGTGCAGAGGTACAGGCAGCGGCCCATGTTTGCTGACGGCTTCTTGCGCTTTGCTCCAAGTTGTCAGGGCTGTATTTGATTTGGGCGCCATGGCCAAATACGTCACCGCCTGAGTGAGGGGTAAGACCCCTTCAGGGAAACCCACCAACTCAACCGCCTGCAACGCACTGGTCGCTACCATCAGGGCTTGAGGGTCAGCATTGCCAACGTCTTCGCTGGCGAAAATGACCATGCGGCGAACGATAAATCGGGGGTCTTCACCTGCTTCAATCATTCTCGCGAGCCCGTCCCCCGCTCCATCTGGGTCTGAGCCCCGCATCGACTTGATGAAAGCTGAGATGACATTGAAATGCTCTTCGCCGCCTTTGTCGTACAGAAGTGTGCGCTGTTGAACTGCTTCTTCTGCGCTTTGCCGGTTGACGTGAGTGCCTCCGTACTTGGCTGCTACCTCGAGTGCAGTGAGGGCCTTTCTGGCATCGCCTGCTGAAATCAAAGCGATAAAGGCCAAGGCATCGTCGTCGACTTCCACTTTCCCGTCGAGACCTCGAGCATCAGTCACTGCCCGACGCAGCAATACTCGTAACTCGTCTTCTTCGAGGCCGTGCAGCGTGAGCACTCGCATTCGAGACAACAAGGCGGCGTTCACTTCGAAAGACGGGTTTTCGGTGGTGGCTCCCAACAAGGTGATGGTGCCCTTTTCGACGTGCGGCAAGAGCGCATCTTGTTGTGCTTTGTTGAAGCGGTGAATTTCGTCGACAAACAAGATGCTTCGTTTGCGATTCAGTTTCCATCGCTCTTGGGCCGCGGCGACCGCTTCGCGGAGATCTTTGACCCCGCTGAGCACCGCCGAGATGGCCTCGAAATGCGAGCCGGTGGCCTGGGCGATGATTCTTGCCAACGTCGTTTTCCCCGTGCCCGGAGGACCCCAGAAAATCATCGAAGGCACTTGGTCGAGCTCGATGGCCTTGCGCAGCAATCTGTTGGACCCCGTCAGATGCTCCTGGCCGACAAAATCTTCTAGCGTGCGCGGTCGCATTCGTTCTGCCAAGGGGGCTCGGGCTTCTGCCTCGAGGGTGGCGGCGCGATCGAAGAGATCCATCAAAACTGCTTATCAGCCATGACATGTTTCACGCCTGCTCATTGTGTGGGCGACAAATACCGCTCGATTCTCAAGCACGGGCCCGGGTCAGCCGTTACCGGTGAAGTATGAGTTCACCC
Source organism: Archangium sp. (assembly GCA_043753955.1). Taxonomy (GTDB): domain Bacteria; phylum Myxococcota; class Myxococcia; order Myxococcales; family Myxococcaceae; genus Archangium_A. Next base: position 15,480 of record JAYUVR010000130.1, read on the forward strand.
ACATTCGCAGCTGCAGTTGAGGCCGGGCGTCAGCGCTTTGAAGCCGGTGCCTTCTATGCCGCACACGAGGTTTGGGAATCAGGGTGGCGACGGGTGCGAGGCGCTGAGAAGCACGTGCTCCAGGCTTTGGTGTTGTGGTCAGCTGGGGTTCATCATCATGAGCAGCACAACGAAATGGGCGCTCGCCGGTTACTGCTGAGAGCTCTTGAGCGGCTCAGCCAAGTCAAAGACGACTTTGCAGAAGTCGATGTCGAGGGTTTGCGCGAAGGGCTGGTCACCAGCTTGGAACACGTTCAAGCGCAGTGGAGCGACGAAGCGAGGCCCGCCTGGCCACAATCATTTGGTCTCTCGGGAACTGAGTCGCTCGAGCATCAGGCCCGCTGTCCGTATTGTGGAGAACACGTCTTGGTCCAGGTAGCTCCCGAAGAAGCGCATGATGCGAGTTACGTTGAAGACTGCCCGGTGTGTTGTCGCCCTTGGCAAGTACAGCTGTCTCGTTTCGGGGAACACTCGCAAGTCAGTCTGGGGCGTGATGATGCACAGTAGCCCGCCTTAGCCTCGTGAAGGGTCAAGGAGTGAGCGCTTGTTTGTCTTGTCTTTGAACTGCTGTGCTTCCGGCAGGGCAGTTTTCTTGGTGCGTAAAGAAGGCCACTGCGTCGAGAAATGAGCGTTGATGGCTTTGTATTCGGCCCATTTGGCGGGGAGTTCTCGTTCGGGAAAGATGGCCTTCGCTGGGCACACCGACTCGCAGGCTGCGCAATCGATACATTCGTCAGGGTGAATGACGAGAAAATTGGCCCCTTCATAGAAACAATTGGCAGGGCAAACATCGACACAGTCGGTGTACTTACATTTGATGCAAGGCTCCGCCACGATGAAGGTCATGCGTTTTTGGCTCCTCATCTTTAGTAAAAGAACAACGGACCAAAAGCGACCAACACGAGCGCGGTGCCCATTACGGCGACCGGAATGACGACGTGTTCGTAACGCGTTACAAAACCCCCTTCGACAGGTTCATTTTCGATTTCGGCTTCTGCGCCGACCACTTGCCGAGCCAAGAGCATGTTGAGCGCCACGGGTGGGGTGAGGTAACCCAATTCAAATGCGACGAGCACCATCATCCAGAAGTGCACCGGGTCGATGCCGTTATGCGCTGCCACTGGAGCCAGAGTGACAGAGACAAGAATGACAGCGCCTAAGGGGTCCATTGTCATACCTACGATGATCATCACCACCACGAGCATGGCCATCGCCAACGTCGGCGAGCCCAATTGCTGAGGCACCAATTCCATCACTTCAGAACGCTCGACGATGCCTCCAAAGGCGACAGAGCAGGCCATCACCATCAGAAGAGCGCCCAGTTGATGTGACGATTCAGTGGTGGCCTTAGTGATGCGCGTGAGGGGTTTCTCGGTGCGGCGGTCGACCAACAGCACCGCCAGCAACACCACGGGCAAAATGAGTGGAGCATTGTGCTCGTTGAGATTCATTTGCAGAAAGAATCGATACACGAGGACGACGCTCGCGCTGATGAGGGCTGGAAGGATCAACCTTTTAGCTTCGCTCAAGCTCTGTTTCGCGGCTGCTTTGACAGGAGGCAGTCGCAGCGGGCGATCTTTGCGGACCCACATGGCAATGAAATACAAGCTCGCCGTGAGGAGAAAGACCTGAAACCCTCGTTCGAAAAGAAGGTCAGTCGTCACTTGTTTGTTGAGCACCGCAACCAAAACGACGATGAGACAAGGGCGCAAAACGACGCCAAGGCTGCCAGACATGGCGGTTGCTCCAAGCGCCATTCGCCGCGACGCACCTGAGGCACGCAGCCGCTCAAAGACGACTCCACCAGTGGCGAGCACAAAGATGCCCGAGGCGCCGCTGTAAGCGACGGGCAAGGCAGAGACAACGGCCACCAACCACCCCAAGAGGTGCGGAGGCAGATTCCACGGGCGCAAAATGTCAAAAGCGGTGGGCGCGAGGGTGGTTTGAGCGAAAGCCATTCCTGCCCAGACATAGAGGCCAATGCCTAAGTAGATGCTGGGGTGTTGTACAAACTTGTGGAGGTAAATGGCGAGCCCAGAGGGGTGATGTTCAATCGCCAAAAAATACATTCCTGCCGAAATCACCATGTATGCGAAGAGGGGAATGGCCATAAAAGCCCGACCAAGACGTGGCTGCTGATTCAGATTCGGCGGAGGGTGGAATAGATGCCAACTGTTGATCGCGGCCAGAGCGAGGAAGCCTGCGCCCCAAAGGTAAGGAAGCGCTGCGTTTTCGATTTCCGCCGTTGAGGAGCGCTGTACGGAAGCGTCGGCGAGCGAAGAAAGAAACAGTAACCCGTGAGCGATGAGCATCGCGCTTTCGCTGACGACTTGTTCCATTCTTGAAGTGGGCGAACGCAAGGCAATGTGCATTCGCCGGCCGGTCGCTGCCAGCGCTCCCAACAGCACCAAGATGACCAGCAGATGCTTCCAGTAGTCGAAGCTGGCCACTGCGCTGAGGCTGTGTTCAAGCTTTCGGAATGCTTGAACTGTTGGAGTGAGACGCTCAATGTTTTTTCGATACGAGGCGTGTTTGTCTGCACAGACATCGTGCATCGTTTTCAACGCGGCGCAGTCAACGGGCTGATGTTCAGCTGTCGTCTCTGCGAAGGGGTCTTCGTCAACAGGCTGGGTCTTCGCCTCTGGTGAACAATTCTGAAGCTGTTGCTCAAGGGCGGTCGCGCTACAAGTGGGCTCGTTGTGTTCCACGCGAAGTTCGGCGGCGTAACCAGGCCACAACAATTCGCCCCACTGTACCAATCTCGTATCGAGATTCGGGGCTATGCCCAGGGCCAAATTCAGCAGTAAGACGCTGAGGGTCAGCCCAGTGAGAACTCGAGACAGCACCCCGAAAACACGGGTGCTCATTTACTCTCTTTTCTCAGCGCATTCAGTGCGACTTGGCGACGCGGTGCACCGCAATTTACGGAGCGCTGAAAGCATTTGGCCGTCATAGGCCTTCTCTTCGTCTCTCAGCTTGAGGCGAACATTCAAGAACATCTCTTCCCAAGCGGCGCTGGTTTCGGCGGTGATGGGCACCCAGTATTTTTTTGGAATATCGGCTTCGGCTTTGTTGATGATGGCGAAGGCAGCGTCGATTTTGCCGATCAGTTCTTTGCGCGCTTTTGTAGAAAACCCGGGTGGAAATCGAGAGGTTTTGATCATCACTTGCAAAGTCGCTTGCGCCAGTGGCGTCTTGAGAATGCCCCCCTTGGGCTCAAGGCCTCGCCACATTTCAAAGGGGCGGTAACCGGCAGCCGAGAGGTAAGCGGCATCGACGTCTCCGTTATTAAACTGAGGCCCCAGGGTGCCCAAGTCAGCGTCAACCACGATGGCGCCGACGCGTTTCACCATCACGGGCGAAGCCTTGTCGTAGGTCAATGTCGAGATGCGCTTGCCGGCAAGCTGTGGCACAGAGTCCATTTTGCGATCACGAACGAAGAGGTAGACCGCTCCGACTGGAATAAAGCCGATCGTTTCATGCTCACCATTTTTGAGTCGCGCGGCGGCTGTCTCATAGGTGCCCAGGGACACGATGGCTTGTTTGAGAATGTCGAGGTTGGGGACGGCGCCGATGGCCTCGATGGTTGAGGGAAAGCGATTGAATCGTTGCAGACGTACTCCGGTTGCAACCACTCCGTCGCATTGACCGGCTTCATAGTCTTTGGCCGCAGTTTCTTCGTCGGTGTGTACTTTGAGAGTGACTCGGGTTCCCCAATTCGAAGCGGCCGTCGCGAATTGAGACATGAGGTGGTAGTAGTCGCCTGTTTTCCCAGCGGGATCATAGACACACAAAACGCGTGCCTCTTCGGCGAAAACCGGGGCCGACATCGTCAAACAGCTCAGCAAAGAAACAGCGTGTATTGTTTTCAAGAAGCCTTCATTCGAAAGGGTTGGCTGGAAGGGGACCGGTGCTGGTTTCACCCGGAAGAGTGCCCAAAGAAGGGGTGCGATGACGCGTGGAGGTCGTCCAAATGACGTCGCTGTGGTGCAGCGTTATCAACCGCGCGTACTCGTCGAGCAGTGCCCAGTCGGGGGAGCGGGGTGTCGAATCGAGTGAAGCCCGGTGGGCTCTGATGGCGGCTGCGAGTTCAGCGCCTCGATCTGCATTGGCCGTGAGAATGATTTGCAAAGCACGAGCGACTCGTACCCCTGACTTTTCTCCTTGGCTCGCGGCAAATTCGAGAGCAGCCCAGGGGTCGACGCCTGCGGGTGCAGCTCCGGGAATGAGCGCGCCTACGGAAGCTTCGAGGGCGCGGGGGGTAAACCACCAGCGTTGATCATCGAGGCATCGCGCTCCTCGGCCGACTTTGCCAATGATGTCGAGTGGCACCGCATTCACCGTTCCACTGGCCTTGTCGTGCATCACGGCCAGCATTCCTGAAATGAGGCTGATGAGCCAAACCACTTCATCGTCTTTATCGATGTGAGGGCACTGTTCGCCCGTGGGCTCAAAAGCGGCTTGCGCGTACTGCCATGCACGCCAAAATCGAACGGCGCAACTCGCATGGGCTCGCCTTTCAAGAAGCGAAGCATCGGTGATAGCGGCTTCATCTGCGGGGTTTTGACGCAAGCGGGTGAGCTCCGCCTCCCAGGCGATGGCTTCGTCACAGGTCGCTGCGGTGGCTTCGGCTATCACCATCGCCAAGTGCGGAGGTCGTTCAACGCTCCCCGTGGCGGCCAGCACATACGCGAGCGAAGAGCCTAAGGCGCACGCTTTGCCCATGTCGGGAACGGTTCTGCCTCTGTCGAGCACCTGATCCACCGTGAATCGCTCGACGGTGGCGGTGCACCCTGCGGTCAGCAATACCCACGAAAAAACCAAGCGAGGCATGAAATGCACGAAGGTGCGTCTAGCACGACCTGGCCGCACCTTTTAAGGTGTGCTTCGTGGGAAAGAAAAACGATGTCCTGGTTGCGGTGCTGCTCGTCGCTTGCTTCGGCTGTGCTCCGTTGGGTTTGCTCCCTGACGCGGGTGGAATTGATGCCGGAGATCCTGACGGGGGTAGTCTTGAACTCGATGGAGGTCTTTCTGATGCCGGCAGTTTGCCCGACGCGGGAACATCACCAGACAGCGGGTTCTCACCGTTGCTTGATGCGGGTGTTGACATCACCCTCGTCATTGATACCGCAGCCCAGACACGGGCGATCAGCCGTTACATCTACGGAAAGAATTTCAGTGGTAGTACGTGGGCCACTCAATCGCATCTGACGCTCTACCGGCTGGGAGGCAACCGATGGACTGCCTACAACTGGGAAACCAATGCCTCGAATGCAGGCTCTGATTACATGTTTCACAACGATGGTTATTTGGGTGGAGGCAATGTGGCGGGTGAAGCCGTTCGTGCTCCGGTGGCAGCTGCGCAAACTGATGGAGCTGCAACTTTGGTCACCATCCCCATCGCCGGTTGGGTGGCTGCCGACAAGCTGGGTACTTCGGTTACTGGGCAACCGATAACGTCTCGCTTCAAACAAGACATTGCTCGTAAACCAAACGCGTTTATTTACCCTCCGAATGTCAATGACTCGGTGGTGTATCAAGATGAATTTGTGTCGTGGCTTGAGAATACGTTTCCTGAAGCTCACAAAACGACAGAGAAAGAAATATTCTATTCGCTCGATAATGAACCAGATCTCTGGTCAGCCACACATTTTGCCATTCATCCAAACCCAGTGACCTACGTAGAACTCGTCGCGCAGAATGTGGAATTCGCGGGTATGGTCAAGCGCGTTGAACCGAAAGCCAAAGTCTTCGGGCCGGCCAGCTATGGTTTCGGGGGCTATCTTGATTTGCAAGGGGCAGCCGATGCAAATGGGCGCGATTTTCTCGAATTCTATCTCGATGAAATGAAGAAGGCTTCCACTTCGGCAGGCCACAGATTGCTCGATGTACTCGATCTCCATTGGTACCCAGAGGCTCGAGGTGGAGGTATTCGAATTACGGGTGAAGACACTGGACAGGCGGTAGTCGCGGCTCGGCTTCAAGCTCCGAGATCGTTGTGGGATGAGACCTACGTCGAGACCAGTTGGATTGCGGATTCGCTGGGCAACAAGGCGATTCAACTCGTGCCTCGTTTGAAACAGAAAATTCAAGCCAAATATCCACAGACTGAGTTGGCTTTTACCGAGTACTACTTTGGTGCAGGAGCCCATATTTCAGGCGCACTTGCTCAGGCTGATGTACTCGGTATTTTTGGTCGCGAAGGCGTGTACGCTGCCACTCTTTGGCCGATGACATCAAAGCTTCAATTCATCGACGCTGCCTTTCAAATGTTTCGCAACTTTGACGGCAGTGGGGCTCACTTTGGCGATACCTCAGTGCTCGCTGAGACGAGCAAATTGGCTCAAGTCACTGTGTATGCCAGCACCGATTCGTCTCAGGAAAATCGAGTGGTGGCCGTCGCGATCAACAAGACAGACAGTTCTAAGAGCACCTTGGTGACGGTGGCGCATTCTGCGGCCCTCACGAAAGGGCAGGTGTACCAACTCACCGCTGCTTCAGCAGCCCCTGTACGAACTGCCGACATTGCCTCGGTGCAGCCCAACAATTTCATCGTGGAGTTACCTGCTATGAGTGTCAGTACTCTCGTACTGGCACCGTAGAGAGTTCAGCGTGCTTCCATTCCTACGAGTTTCGCAATGGCCATTCGTTGCAAGCTGTCGGGGTAAGCGGAAAGAAAACGTCGCGCTTTGTCTCGGGCAAGGCCTTCGTTTCCTGATTGCATCAGCGCTCTGACTTCGAGCGCATCGTGCTCTTCGCGCAGTCTCCCCTGAGGGAAGCGGCGCCGATATTCGGCCAAAGCCGAGTCTGTTGCAGAAGTGTTGCCTTTTGTAAGCGCCATCTGCGCGCGGGCGAGCACCTGTCGTTCTGAGTCGAGCGGCGAGGCGGCAAAGACTTCCTTCTCTTTGAGAACTTCCTTGATGGTGGGAACACACTCGACTGTGGGGCATTCGACTAAAGAGGCCCGCTGCGGCTGTTCAATTTTCAGGGCCGCATTTTCCACTTTCAGCGCATCGAGTCTTTCGTTCCAGTACTCGTTTGTGCGATCGAGTTCGCGATGCTGCATTACCGCTGCCGTAGCTCCAACCAGTGCTCCTCCAGTCGTCAATATCGTCACCAGGCTCAAACCTTTGACCCAGGTCGCGAGCGTTGCGGTTTTGAGCGCCACTGCAACCGGTTCTTCCAATTTAGCCCATACTTGTGCCAGCGCCTCAGCTGAAGGGTCTGGCCGACTTACCTCTTGCGCGAGCAGTGCACCTGCTTGGGCTGACCATGGCGCGGTGCTCTTGTCTTCAGGCTGACTCATGATGAGCTCCCTTCGTCGGCCCGCAGGCCCGCTGCAGCAAACCGCTCGAAGGCAGTGCGCGCCAAACGCAAGCGCGAGTAGGCCGTATTGAGCGGAATGCCGAGTTCAGCAGCGACCTCTGTCACGGCGACTTCTTCCAACTCGTGCATCACGAACACTGCGCGTTGCTCGAGAGGCAGTCGATTGAGAAACGCTTGCACCCGTTTCCAGCCCTGTTTCACTCTCAGCGCTTCGTCTTGTGCCCAGCCTTCAGGAATAGCGACGGCTTCTTCCGACAGTGGCACCGATGCGCGTGAGGCTTCACGTTGGTGCTGAACGTAGACTCTGAACGCGATGCCAAAGAGCCACGGCTTTGCCGGCTTCTCGTTCTGAAATGTTGCTGCTCGCATGAGCGCTGTCTCAAAAACGCGTTGTGCGCAGTCGTTGACGTCAGCCGCAGGCACGCCCAAACGTTCCAAAGACTTCCAAACGAAAGGCGCATGCAGCTGGTACCAACTTCCAATGGTTTCTTTAGAAACGCCTTGAGACTTTGAAAATGGCCCACTCGTCATCGCGCTGCCGCCAAAGGCTGTACAAAGTCCCACACTGCGCCAAAGCCAATGCCTACCAATGGAGACGTCCACAACACGCTTCCGTCGAGTTCCCACCGGGGGCGAAGCAATGCCAGATTGAGGGTCGCCATGAGCCGGACCGTGGACGAATTGGGCAGTGGCACAAACTCGAAGCGGGGGCCGACGCTCAGCCAGGGCAGGGCAGCAGTGCGATTGGTTGCATAGCCCAGTCCTCGGGCCACATATGCACCTGCGCTGAGCTCGAGGCAGGCTCCCCAGCGCGTGGCGGTGTACCCGACGCAGCCCACCAGTCGAGGCACCATCGACAGTACTGCGCCCGCTGCGTATGGGCCGCCCATTCCGAACAACCCGCTCAATTCGAGCCGAAGAAATAAATGATCAACCACCCATCGGTGCCCGACAGAGGCCCCGAAACCAATCGGAGGCAGGCTGAATGCCAAGAGATTGGCGCTGACTGACCAACCTCGCTGTGGCGCCGCTCGTTCCAACGGTGGTGAAATGGGTTGCGATTTCGTAATCAAGACATTTGTGTTGTTTTTGACGACGGACTGTCGCTCGACCTGGCGAAACAACGTTGCAAAAGCTTCCGCCAAAGCCGCTGAAATGGCCGAACATTCACTGAGACGACCGGAAAGTGCTCGTCGCCCGACAACGTTTTGCTTGTTGTCGCGCACTTCCAAAGTGGCTTCGATGCGGTTCCCAGTGCGTGTCAAGCCGACGTGAACTTGAAGGGTTTGTGATGTCTGATTGAGCGTTTGACCCAACTGTGCCGCCAATTGCTCTTCAAATTGTTCACGGTTTGGGCAAGGAGGCGTCGGCAGAGTGGAAACCCAATCAACTTGAATGGCTGCCAAACCTACACAAGACATACAGGCACAGGTCAAATAGAGAAAATACAGGCATGTGCGCCATCGGCTTGTCATGGGAGCAGTCGTACTTCGAGCGGAATTTCTGATTCGGGCATGCCATTGCCCAGTTGGCCGGCCATCGCATTTCCCCAACAGACGACCCGGCCCGAGACGAGGCGAAGACAGCTGTGAAGTGTTCCAGAACTCATTTCGGCAATGGAATCGTCGGCTACAGAGAGTTGCACGCTCGCTTCTGAGCTTGCACAGTCTGCCGTTGGGCCGCCAGCCCAACATGGCGCATCTCGCTCGACGGTAAGCCACTGTCCAACCGACTGCTCGAGGCCGCGCCACACGCCTTCGCCGAAGAGTTGTCCTGGGTTCGATAGAAAACGCCCTCCCAGGCAACTCAGACGAAGCGGAGTCTTTTCAGGTTCGGCATCAGTCCAACACAGCACTTGTGAACTTGCGGCCAGGTGAACCGCGGTCAGCCTTTCGAAGGAGGTCGGCACGCGAGGTTCTCGGTCGTCATACCAAGACACCAGGCGACCATCATCTGTGATGGCTGCTCCGCCGCGATCGGTAATCGCATGCACACGAATTGGCCCGTACTCAGCAAGAATGCGCGTCGGCTCAAAACGGTCTTCTGTCGTATTGTCGCCGAGCTGCCCATGGTCGTTGGCGCCGAAACAATACACATCACCGTCAGTCGTGCGGGCGCAAGTGCTCTCAGAAGCGAGCTGCACGTCTGCCCAATTTTGAATGTTCCCGGCCACTCGCACAGGTTGCTCATACATCAATGAATCGCGCACCCCGACTTGTCCGCGCCGATTCTCGCCAATGCAATACAAGCTGCCGTCGAGCTCGATGAAACACGCATGCTTTTCGCTTTGTGCCCAGCTGCGAATGCTCTTCACTTCCACCGGGTGTGTGTAGGCTCTCGAATCTAAACCAAACAAGCCTGCTACCGCGGGGGTGCCCCAGCACCAGGTACGCTGACCGTTGTCACGTGCGCAGCTGAGCGTTCCTGAAAGGTGTATGGCTTCTATCGGAGCGGGAAGCTCAACCACATCGGGTTGATGCGTTTTCATAAGGGCTCGGCCAAGCAAGAGGCCGCTTCCCCAACAAAGCGCTCGCTCGTCGGTGCTGAGCCCACAGATGCGCCCCGCGCCTCCGACGAGATTGGACCACGCTACGCCGCTGCCGCGAATGATTTTGGTTTCGCCTTGATGAAACGGCGTCACAAAAACATCGCCATTCAGATCCACGACCACTTGCTGGCCATTGACTGCTCGTACCAGTGCGATGCCATTTGCACCCAGCGGCGTGGAAACTGGCTTGATGTCGGTAAGCCAGTTGTCTGTCGAAGCGCAATACCACTGTTCGTCTTGCCCGCGGCCACACACGCCTTCGCTGAAACTCAACTCGGTGGCTGAATCGAATACCGGCGAGGTGGGCGTGGGCTGGAGCGCGTTTGGCGTTGAAGGCAGAATGGAGCTATTCCATTCAGAAAAACACATCGTCTTTCCGTCTTGAAACTGAAGACAACCACCGCCGTCACCCAGCACCACATTTTTGACTTGGGTTGCCCATACCGTCGGCGTGGGCGTAGATTTCGCGGCACCTCGAAACATGAAGTTTCCAAAACACTGCATTGTTCCCAAGGCGTCGAGTGCGCAATGGAGCAAACTTCCGGCCATCAGTCGTTTGATTCCGCCGCCGAGCAACGTGGCTTCAAACGGCACCTTTTGTTCACCTGCCACCGAATGCTCATAGTCCGTATAGGTTGTGCTGCCCCAGCAGCGAACACGTTCATTGCGCATCAGTGCGCAAACTCCGCCGAGGCCAACACTGAGGCTGGCGACGTCTTGCGACAGGCCGATGACTTGTGCGGGCGTCGATAGCTCGGTGCTTTTCCCGTCGCCCAATGCTCCGCTTTCACTGGTACCCCAGCAAAACGCCGCGCCTTCAGGCGTCACGCCACACACCACCGAGCCCGCCGCAGACAGACTTCGAAAACGAATGGCCTGATACTGAGGCAGTCCTCGCGTGGGGCCAGAAGTGACAGCAGAACCTTCCGGCGGGAGCCCATTGGGTGCTGTTTGAGAGCCCAAGTTTCCAGAGATGATGCAGGCCGGGCCAAGGCAGAGGCACAGAAAGACAAACGCGCGAAGGGGCATTACCGCTGCACCTCAAGGGGGCGACTGCTTACGGCGTCACCGACGCCCAGCGTGCCGGTGCCATTTTTCCCCATGCACCAGACGTCGCCGTTTTGCAGACGCGCACACAAGGCTTCCTCAAGCATGACAAGTTGTTCCACGGGTTGGGGAAAGGTGTAGCTTTCCTCAAGGTCATTCCCGGTGGGGAAGGGTGATTCACGTCGACACATGACGAGCGCATCTCCCTCCGATGTGCAAACAAACGCCGACGTTCCGGCGACGAGTGAGGGAACGTTGACGGTGGGCAACTTGATTTCGCGCCAGCGACCGTCACACGACTTACCGGGAATGGGTTTCCCCACTCCTCTGGGGCCATCGAAGGCGCACTCAAGCGTGCCGGTACGATTTCGTAGACACAGAGCGTCGTTGAGCTCAAAAACAATGTCGTCGTAGGTTCCGCGCAGCGACTCAGGGTGTTCAAACCCGCACCTGGCATCGCCCCAACACCACACATCGCCGGTACCGCGTCGCACGCAACTCATACTGTTGGTTGCGACGAGTTGTTGAATGCCGCCATCAGGAACGCTGATTTGAAAAGTGCCTTCCGTCGGCATGTCTTTGGGTTGACCCAATTGGCCATTTGCGTTCGAGCCCCAACACCACGTTTGGCCATTTTCCAACATTGCACAACTGTGCGCGTCGCCCGAGGTCAATTGTAAAACAGGTGATTGAATGGGTTCGATTTGTTTCCACCCTGAAAAAGACGAACCCCAACACCAGACACTGCCCGACGTAGATGCAGCACAAGCGGTATTGGCTTGAATTGTTACAGCGGTGGCAGACCCGTCTTTTAATTTCAATTGCCTCGGAGCCAAGTCTGGAAACTGCGTCTCAGCGTCCAATTCGCCCACAGGCAGCGTGTGCCCGCCCCAGCAGTCAATCGTTCCGTCAATCAGCACTGCACAGACATAGTTGCCTTTTGCCGCCAAATGCGCTGCCGGCCCGTTTAAGACAATTCGCTGCCGCGATTCGTGGCTGTTTCCCAATGCGCCCCAAAGGCCTAAGCCCCAACAGCCGACGTGGCCAACCGTATCGAGGGCACACGTAAAAGCCCCAGTTCCTGAGAGAGCAACAGGTTGGTTGCGCCAAGGGTGCACGGGTTCGGGACTTTCACCAGTGCCGCCGAAAGAAAGGGCACCGATTTGCCCGTATGCGGTGCTGCCCACGCACAGAATGGTTCCATTTCGTTTGAGGGCGCATGTTCGTGTTTGTGCTGGCGTGACGGAATCGTCGCGTTCCCAAGGTGCTCCTCCGACATTCAGGTCGACCACATCACCGGAAAGCGCATTGACTTTCATCGCTTGGCGATGGACCCCAAAGGCGACATCTGAGCCAAAGTTTTGTGAGCTGTTCCACCCCCAGCAGTAGACGTCGCCTCCGATCAGCGCGCAGGCGTGAAAGGAACCCGCAGCTACCTTGAGCGTCGCACCTGGCAGACCCACTACGGGCTGCGCGATTTCTGTCGAGTCTCCGGGAGTTGTACGGCCCAGCTGGCCTGTATTGTTGGAACCCGCGCACAGCACAGCGCCATCTGAGCGGATGCCGCAAATAAAAGTCTTGCCGCCCCAAAGAGAGGTGACTTGCTGATGAAGACCATCAATCAGTCGCGGCGTGCGACCAAAGGTAAAACCCCAACACCAGACGGCTCCCGTGGTGGTGAGAGCGCACGAGTACTTCGTTCGAGCCACAACTTGAATGGTGGGCGCGAACAGCCCCTGCACATCAACGGGAACCAGGGTCGATTGCGTCGTGCCATCACCCAATTGGCCCCACACATTGGAACCCAAGCACTTCACAGCGCCGTTGGTTTTTCGGAGACAAACATGATCTAGCCCCACAGCCACTTCGGCGTTGTCGGTGCCCAAAGCCGCTATCGGCTCGGCTCGTTGCCTTGATCTCGTCGGCAGAAATCGCCAATGAATGGTGTCTTCTTCGTTGGCGCGAACGGGAACGCCCCAGCACTTCACGCTGCCGTCTGACCCGATGCAGCAGCTTTGCAAATCGCCTGAAGACAGCTGGGTGCATGTGATGGGAGAAGAGTCTGGCGAGATATTTCCGGCGTCTGGGCGGCTTTGCGAATCAACTCCTCCATCGATGGGGTTGCTGCTGTTTCGCCCTCCATCATCGCTCACCGAGGGCGCTGCGGTTTCTGGCGCTCGTGGCACACACGCGAATGCGCTCAGAAGCACTGGCACTATGGAGGCAAGGAGAAGACCCGTTCGACGAGTTCGCGTTTGAGCGCCCATGGCGTCAACCTATTGCGCGTATGAGACTCAATCCGTCAACGAAAGCTGGCAGAAGGTCGGAGAAAAGAACGCCGCATTGGTGCGCAAGCTCGGCGAAACCCCGGTGGTACGGGTTGCGGTGGGCCCTTTGGGCCTCGCGACGCAACAAGTCTCTAGTCAATGAGGTTTGCTGGAATTGAACCTGAAGAGGCCGGTAAGACGGTGCGGACAAGACGAAGAAAGGCGTGTCAGAGCGACTGAACGGGCTTGTTCAATTTTTGTTTGCGTAACCCTGCAATGAATACAAACCCGTTCCAAACCAATGCCTCTGTAGTCACAGATTGACGTCAGCAGTCGTGCTTGTAGCCGCAAGAGATCGCCCCCTGCGGATGTCGACTGACACGTCTCGAACTCTTGCCTTACTGCAAAGTGGCGGTCACCGAAGCTGGAACTGCGCCCAGGTTGAACCTGCATCGCGTCTGGACACTGCCGCCCTCGCAGGTGACCCCAGACCATCTCGCAGACCGACTCGCCTGGAGCTCCACTTTATTGTTGTTGGTGAAGCAGCCCGTTCCCGTGTTTCCGCTCGACACGTTGAGTCCGCTTGGTTTCGACGTCACCGTCCCAGTCAAACCCGTCACTGTGAGCGTCACTTTCGACCAGCCCGCGGCGCATGCACTCGTGGCCGGGTTCACGGTCAATGCTGCCGATTTGGTTACGCCGGCCCAACTTCCCGAGAGCGTCACCGATACGGGTGCAGCCACCGGCGAGGTTGCTACGGTGAAGCCGGCGCTCGTGGCGCCCGCTGCGACGGTCACACTCGCAGGGAGCGTGGCCACCGCGGCGCTGCTGCTCGAGAGGGTCACCACTGCGCCGCCTGACGGAGCCGCAGCGGTCAGCTTCACCGTGCCGCTGACTGAGCTGCCGCCGGTGACGCTTGCCGAGCCGAGAGTCAGCGCGCTTAAGGCCGGTGCGACGACGCTCGGAGTCACCGTCAGTACCGCCGACACGGTGACGCCGTGATACGAGACTGAAAGAGTGGCTGAAGTCGATGCACTTGCGCTGCCCGTTGTGACTGAGAATGTTGCAACGGTGGCGCCGGCGGGAATGGTGAGACTGGCAGGAACACTGGCCACCGAATGACTGCTGCTGAGCGATACCAAGGCACCGCCCGCGGGAGCGGGCCCGCTGAGCCCGACCGTACCCACCGCGCCCGTCCCGCTCACCACGGTGACCGGGCTCAGCATCAACGAGGAAGGTGTCGGCGAGGCAGTCAAGTTGAGCACCGCACTTTTCGATGAGCCCGCGGGGTAGGTGCCCGAGAGGGTCACCGCGGTTGGGTTCGCCACCACCGAGGTGGTGACAGTGAAGGTGGCGTTGAGTTGACCTGCGGGGACGGTGACGTTGGCGGGCACGCTTGCTGCGGGGTTGCTACTCGAGAGCGTCACCGTTGCTCCGCCGGTGGGCGCAGGGCCAGTCAGCACCACCGTGCCGTTCGTCGACGTGCCACCTTCGAGGAGACTGGGGTTGATGCTGAGGGTGGACACGGCGATCAATGCGGGCGCGCAACCCGGCAACTTGAACGAGCCGATTCGAGTGTGCCAGTTGTTCAACCCGTCGACCGCGAAGTACTGACCCGCATACCAGAAGGTGCAATCGTCGACAGGGTCGACCACCAGCGAGCTGTCGCTGCCGAAGTCTCCGGCAGACCGCACTGGGTCGGTGAGCGAGCCCGTGCCTTCGATGAGGTGGGCTTCACCCTGGCTCATCACTCCTGGTGCATCGTTGGGAACTCGACCCGTGAAACGCAGACCAGGGTGCGTGCTGATGCTCGAGGCGAAAAAACCGAGGCCGATGTTACCCAGTCGATCGATGGCCATCGAGCCGAGCCAACGGAAGGTCGCATTGCTGGCGGCGCCATCGGGGCCATAAAGCCCAGTCTGGAAAAGTACCGGCGAGGTATTCGGGTTGCGCAGCTCATACCAGCGAATGCCCGTGGCTGACCCATACGCAGGATTCAGCGAAACGGTCATGTTGGCGACGAGCGACTCATGGTCGCCAAAGTTGCGATAGGCCACCCCGTACATGAGCCGGTGACCCCATGCGTCCAGCACCGGAGCATTCGCGCCCACCTGCGGAATACAATAGTCCCCGCCAACGCAGACACCGGGGTCGGTGACCGGTGGAGTGAGAGACGTCGGCCCGGTCAATTTCGTATTGGCAGGGTTGTTCCAATCGACGCGCAATTTGAAAAGATTGAGCGTCCAATTCGCTGCAAGGAATGTGACCTTGCCCCAATGCAAAAATAGACCTGGAGCGCCTACCGGTGGCGGTGTCGAGCCCGTGAGACGCGCTGGTTGTGAATAGAAGAAGCCTGGGGTGTTGGGGTCTCTGAGGTGAATGCATTGTTTTGATGCGGCTTGTCCGGCGAGCATTCGCGCTCGGTCCAGCGCGCAGAACTCGGGCCCCTCAACGACCGTGATCGAGCTCAGGTTGAACGAGAGATAATAGGCATCGGGCCATACCGCGAGCCGCGGCCTCTGAAGCCACAGGCTGCTGGGGTAGTTGAACGAATAACGCGCGTAACTGCCGGTGGGGTCGCTGGTTCTCGAGACCGCGACGCAATAAGCGTAGGGCCCATTGAACGCATCGGTTGACGCCGTGTAGCTGACGACCCAGCGGTCGGCCAGTTGATCATAGATCACCATGGGGTACACGAAGCTCAAGGGCTCTGGCGTCGCGCAGGCTCCTCCGAAACCCGAAAACAGAGTGGTGATTTGAACCGGGCCGAAGAGGGGCACGCCCGCCTTGTTGAAGATCGCGAAAGCTCCGAACCCAGTGGTGGCAGTGGATTCTTGAATGGGGTGCACCACTTGAACGACGTGTTGTGGCCCTACGGCGATAAAGGCGTCAGCCGGAGCTGCACCGCAACCCGGGCAAGGAGGAAAGGTGAAGGGACCTGTCGGGCCGGTGAAGCCTTCTCCGATGCCCTCGAAGGAAGTTCCGCTGGCCACTACTTCGCTCTTTATTACCCCGGTCTCATTCCCAGTTGGCCCCAGGTCGCTCAACGGCGGCGAGAGGTCGAACTGATCAGCCGGTGAGACGCGGGCGCTGCCTGCCTCGTCGTCGGGCGCGAGACCCTGGTCGACACCTCCCGTGCACGCGGAAAGAAGCAACACGCATGACCCTACGACTTGAATTATTCTCATGCTCGCTCCAGGGGTACCGAAAGGGCACAGCTTTGATCCGAAGCAACTATGGACCAAGCGTAACGCTGTGTCTGAGAACAAATGTTCGCGAGGTGGAGCACGCGCTGTTCGCTTTCGACAACGGCGCGAAGTTGACCCGGGTTTTGAAAGAGTCCCCTGTATCGGGCTGAAGGGTCCCAAAAAGACACACCAATATTCCGTGAGCGAGTTGCGAAAGAGGGCGGCATTTGCACTTCAGTTTTACATCTCCACTCCTGCAACCCGTGTAGCTTCCACCGCTGCTGAAGTTCGATGAGCTCGTCTTCGCGCCGTAATACCTCAGGGGGAATCACATGAAATCAGCCTCTCGCATCATGATCCGTCATTCGATTTGGGTGGCCTGCACCCGTGTTTTTTTCGTTCTGTTGATCGCCGCATGCGGCCGCAAAGAGGACGTCGAGGGTGCTGACAACGCACCCGAACATCGGCAGGCCCTCTCATCGTTCGAGCGGCTGATCATGCGGCCGGTCGGTTCTAATGCCGCAGGTTCGACCGAACCAGAAGCGCCTCTCGAGCTGCGATTGTTCGCAGGTCCGGTGAAGACGAACTCGCGAGGCGAAATCATTACGGGCAGCAGCAACGATCCGATCAAGAACTTGGTGGGTGCTGAATCTGCCGGGGATCGCGGAGGTATGACCCGCTTCACAAAGATTCTCTTCGGCGTCAAATACGACAACGGAAGGCCTGACCCCGGCACGCGGCTCAACCCCAACTCACCCAGCACATCAAAAGGCAGTCATCACTGGCCGTTCGTAAAACAACCGTTTCGCAGCTGGCCGACTGCCGTAGCGACTACCCCAACGGGCAACAAGCTCTACGTCACACTCCCGGGGCGAGAAGGGTACCCCGATTGGCGCGTCGCAGCGGTCGACACGGCCCAACGACGTGTTCTCAAGTGGATTGACTTGCGACCCGCCGGTAAGACGCAGGGTACGCGCCCGATGGGCATAGCCGTAGCGCCCGCGGGCACATTCGCGGTGGTGCTGAATCAATATGCCAACTTCGCCAGTGTGATCGACACCGCAACCGATACCGTGCTTGGTGAATTCGAAACCGGTTTCTACGGCGAAAAACCGCTCTTCAGTAGCGACGGGCAGCGTCTTTACATCACCGTGCGCAATGGGTTCAGCATTGGCAAGCGAGGTCTCGTGCGCGTCTTTGGCGTCGCTTCAGGCCCTACCTTTACGCCCATCGCAGATATTCCTGTCGGAACGAACGAACTCGAACAGGCCAACCCACGGGATCTGACTTTGAGCAGCGACGGCAAAACGCTTTATGTATCGAACACTCTCGGAAATCGAATCGCCGTCATTGACACCACGACGAACACGCTCGTCACTACCATGCCCCTCGGAGGGCTCGGTACAGATGTAAAAATTGCCGGGCGCTGGGGCATCGTGTCTGGGCACGAAACGAACAACTGCCTGAACCAACCCGAGACAGGTCACGGCATGCCGAAGAAAGTGGGCGGCACGTTCGTGAAGAACAATGGGCAGCCACTGGGCTACCTGCCAGTGATGTCTGACTGCACGAAGGCGACAACGTTTGACGACATCGGCACCGAACTCAATATTTTCGACACGACGACGAACCGGTTTGTGTTCCGTTATGTTGACGGCGCGAATGGTCGATCTTTCGGCCGCAATGACTCGCTCCTCGTTACGGCAGGTCAGCACGTCGATCTGCAAGATTTCACCGCCAGCCAAATGATCATCAAGGGTAGCGGTGCGGAACAGATTTTCGTCAACAATGATCTGCTATTTGTCAGTCATCTCCACTCGGAAAAGGTCGAAGTTTTTCGCATTAACCAAAACCCCACGGCACCGTCGAAGATCCTCACGGAGCTCGACATTCAATTTACCGGCGGGATCACGCCGCAAGGGGTGGTTGCCTCACCCGACGGCAAGATGATCTTCGTCGCTCACATGCAGACGGAAGATGTCGCCTTCATGAGGGTTGGGGTCGATGGCAAGCTCACCCGCGTCGCGCTCTTACCGGTCGGCGTCACCGGAAACACGCCCGACCCGACGACAGGAGGGAATGGGAAGGGGCTCTTTGCGACGGCCGAAGAGCGCGGTCTGCGCTGGCTCTTTAGCGACGCGTATTCTGACGATGGTCAAAAGTCCTGCGGGTTTTGCCACTGGCAAAGTCGCCACGACGGAGGGCAGTGGAACGTCGGTGGCAACGCCGTCGGTGGGCCGAAGGTCAGCCCCCAAAACAAAGACATCTCTGACAATTGGCCCGAGTGGTTCGAAGGCCTGATGAGCAACATGACGGCGTACGCGTCATCTTGTAATGGCGAGCTGATCGTCGCCGAGCGCCCAACAGCACTCTTTCCGCAGCTCCAACTCGCTGATCGTTTGAAGGCCCGCGACGAGTTCGTTCGCGAGAAGACTGCCGCAAATTCGAAGGCCATCGGGCGGTCTGACCTGAGCGGATCTGCCTTCTCGACCGACTACTATGACATGGCGTTCGATCAAATCTTGTGGAGTCAGAACGAAACGCGTCGCATGCCAAACCCGCTTTCCCAGTTCCCCACTGATTCGCAACGCACGAAGATTTCTCGCGGCAAATTCCTATTCACCGCTGAAGTTGCGCAGGGTGGAAGCGGCTGTGCAAGTTGTCACCAGAACGGTTCGGCCGCTGTGGGGCCACGCGTGGTCGATGGGGTCGTGAATTCCACGTTCCAAGACTTCAGTATTCACGAGCCTGGAGTCGTTGCCGAGACGACAGTGGGTGGCGATGGAGTCTTTCTCCGCCTCGAAAACGACTACTTCTTTGAGCCTTTTGGTCAACTCGAAGACGTTGGCTCTCGGCAGAACATCGGCAGTCGCAACACCAAACATCTGCGTTCGTTTTGGGACAGCGTTCCCCGTTGGCTACACCATGGGAGCGCGCACACCATTCGCGAGATTCTCCTTGCCCCCGATTCGGCCCTGCTCAAACCCAACGAGCGCGGCTTCAACTTTCGAACGGTGCGAACTGACAGCAGTCGGCGGGTTGCACACGACTTCCGCGGGGGCCCGTCGATCGTGCTTCCGACCGAGGTCCCAATCACATTGGCGGATAAGTCGGGGGGCTTCGCCGGTGATGCGAAGGGGCCTATTTACGTGAGTCTCGATGCGCCTACTCCCGTGCCTGGGAGCGACGGCGCGGGCGAACGCTTCGCCTACCCCCAGGGCCGACTCCTGGT
>JAYUVR010000131.1:0-6766 GCA_043753955.1 Archangium sp.
GCAGCGCACCATGCACGCGGTGTCGTCCATCACCATCACGCCGCCTGAGCCGGCCATCGACTGCAGCGGCTTAAACGCATCGAATTCAAGCTTGACGTCAATCTCGTCGACGGTCAGCACCGGAGCCGAACTCCCGCCCGGAATACACGCCTTCACCGTGCGGCCTTCAGGCAACCCCTGCCCATACTCTTTGGCGTAGATGAGCTCGCGCAGTGAAGTGTCCATACCCACTTCGTAGGTGCCCGGCCGAATCACAGCGCCCGAGATGGTCACCAGCCGAGTGCCGCCTGACTTGCCGGTGCCCAACTTCATGAACCAATCAGCACCCTTTTCAAAAATACGAGGCAACGAGGCGATGGTTTCGACGTTGTTGACTACCGTCGGGCAACCGAAGAGCCCCACCACCGCAGGGAAAGGAGGCTTGAGCCGCGGCCACCCTTTTTTCCCTTCGAGAGATTCGAGCAACGCTGTCTCTTCACCACAGATGTAAGCCCCAGCCCCGCGCACTTGGTAGACGTTGAGCTCGAAATCGGTGCCCATCAACTTTTTGCCGAAGATGCCGGCGGCGTAGGCATCGGCGATGGCTTTGTCGAGCACTGCTGAGGGGTACTTAAATTCGCCGCGCGAATAGATGTAGCAGGTGTGCGCTCCCAAGGCCCAGCAGGCGATGCCGATGCCTTCGAGCATCAGATGCGGGTCGTTCTCGAGAATGAAGCGGTCTTTCGCGGTGCCGGGCTCTGACTCATCGGCGTTGATGGCCAGGTATCGAGGCTTGTTATTTTTTTCGAGGGAAGGAACGAAGCTCCACTTGAGCCCAGTGGGAAAGCCGGCGCCTCCGCGGCCGCGCAGGCCTGATTTTTTGACTTCGTCAGTGACGGCTGCGGGTTGGAGACCCAGCGCTTTCTTCAGCTGCTGGTAGCCGCCATTCTTCTGGTAGCCCTCGAAGGTGGCATTGCCCGGCTTGGCCCAATCGCGGGTGATGACCTTTTCTGCGAGCACGCTCATGGCATCTTCTCCAGCAAGGCGTCGACTTTCACCTTGGTGAGGTTCTCGTGATGATCTTCATTGATTTGGAGACACGGCGCCGTGCCGCACGAAGCCAAACATTCTGTCTCACGCAGGAAATACTTCTCACCATTTTCACCCGCCTTGGTGTGAAGTTTTTCTTCGAGGTATTCGAGCATGCCTTCAGCTCCTCGAAGTGCGCAGGCCAGATTGGTGCAGACGTCGATGACGTACTTTCCCGGCTTCTTGGTGTGGAACATCACGTAGAACGTGGCCACCTCGTAAGCCGCTTCGACGGTGCTCTCGAGGCGCTGCGCCACGAGCTTCATTCCCTCGGGCGGGAGCCAGGTTTTGAGTGATTGCAACAGGCGCAGCGCGGGCAACATCGCCGCGCTTTTGCGGTCGCTGGGGTAGTGAGACAGAAGCTCGGCGATACCCGCATCGAACTTCTGCTGCTCGGCTGCGGTGAACAGGGGCTCCGACATGGCGACGAGGTCGTAGAAGCATCACCACGAATCGTCAACGAAATCCTTGGATTGCATCAGAGGTGTACAGCGGCGCCTTCCCATGCCACGGCACCTTCGAATAAACCTTTCCCTTCCTGAATGAGCAGCCCTGCCCCGCCAAAAGGAAGCGCCATCGCACTTCCTGCGGTTCGAGTGCTGATTGTAGAAGACAACCCCCACATCATCGAAATGTACAGTTACGTGCTGCAAAAGTTGGCGGCGAATGAATTCGAGAGCAATACGCCCCTCGAGGTGCAATTCGCGACCGACGGACATTGTGCTTTGACGATGTTGACTCAAAACACTTTTCAGCTGGTGATAACGGACATCTACATGCCCGTGATGGATGGTTTCCAGCTGCTCGAAAAAATGCGCTCGACGCCAGCCTTGGCCTCTATACCTGTGATAGCGATTTCCGCCGGAGGGCTCGACGCACGTGACAAGGCGATGAAATTGGGAGTGAACGTTTTTCTCAAAAAACCGGTACGCTTTTCAGAAGTCATGGACACGGTTAAACAACTGCTCGTTTTGAAGTAATAAGGAATGCCCCGCTTGAGGGCACACACACCATGTCACAGACCACGCAGGACACCGTCAGTGGTGATGCGCTCTTCATCTTGAAAACACTTCAAGAGAACGCTCGCCTCGGCCGCTCAAACAAGCTGGCTGACGTCAAGACTTCGCTTGAGAACTCAGTGTCTTTTGAGTTCGACAGCTATTTTTTCTTCTTGCGCAAATTTCACTACATCGCGATGGATCGCGAAGCACAGCTCAAGTTGACCGAGCAGGGGGACGAAGTGGCTTCAGGCGCTGGGGTTGACAAATTCAGTTCTGAAATCGCCGATTTTTTCGCCGAGCAAATTTCAGACACCGATTCCCCTGTTTCGGGGCTCGACGACATCAACACGACGTTGCAACCTGCGCGTCATCTTCCTCCACCCGCTATCGACATCGTCGTGGACTCTCCCATGCCTCAACCTCCAAACCGTGGCGGTGGCCGCAAGTTAGCCTCAGATGATTCTTCCCTTTCGTCGGGTGGCTCAGTCGCTCCTCCGCCACCACCACCTCCGCAGCCACCGATGCAATTGACCGCCGCCGTGCAGGTCGCTTCGAGCCCTTCTGGTCTCGTTGGCAACCCTGCAGCCAGAGGGCAAGAGCTCGACTTGCGTTACCAAAAGGGCGAAGCGATGGGCTCGGGCCCTTTAGGGACTGTCTACAAGGGCCGCCACAATGCGTTGGCGCTTGAGGTGTGCATCAAAGAGCTCAAAGACATCTTTGGGTACTTCTCGTTTTTGCAGCGGGGGGAAGTCATCAAGCGCTTGAAGAAAGAATTGTGTGCTCAAGCGCAGGTGCGCCACCCTGGGCTGGTGCAGGTGCTCGACCAAAACACCGATGTCGCTCGGCCGTATTTCGTCATGGAATTGTGCCGAGGGAACCTGCGCGAAAAACTCGATGCGGCGGCGGGCAAAGGCATACCGGTGGCCAATGCCATGCGGTATTTTCTGCAGATTGCCTACGCACTGCGCGCGGCCCATCAGCAAGGGTTGACGCATCACAATTTGAAGCCGGAAAACGTGCTGTTCGATGCTTGGGGCAACGCCAAGTTGAGTGACTTTGGGCTCTCGCGAGTCATCGAAGTCGATGCGAGCAAGGGTATGCCTCAAGTCTTCGTAGGCACTGGAGGCATGGCGTACATGAGCCCGGAATTGCTCACGCGCTCGAAAGAAGCTGGCCCCTCGAGTGACGTGTATGGTTTGGGCATTTTGCTTTACGAGATGGTGACTGGCCAAATTCCGGGGCGGCGCAGCCCCTTGCCGAGCGAAGTGAATGCTGAAGTGCCGGCGAAGATTGACCCCATCTTCGACAAGATGGCGCAAGACCGAAAAGATTCTCGGTACCCAGACTTCGATGCGGTGTTTGCTGATTTCTATGCGGCCTTCGCTGACAAGTCGTACTTGGGAAAAGGTGACTTGTTGTTGTGGAGCGAGGTTACGGCGTAGCGAACTGCTGAGTGGAGCCCGTCAGAGATGACGAGAAAGTCGCTGAATCTTTCGCTTCAGGGACTTTCCGTCTCAGAGATCTACTTCTTCAATTTAGCCAGTTCGTCGTACACCTTGATGAGATCTTCAGCGCCAAGCAGGCCCTGAACGTTCTGTGCGCGAGGTACTGATGGCAATTCCTTGTGCTGCGTTTTGGCAATGTCCTCAGCCAAAGTTCTCACTTCCTGAGCGTCAAAGAAATTGGCGGCGTGAACGGCCAAGGTGGTGTGAGCTGACTTGAGTTCGTCTTGGTTTGCTTTCAATTGCACATCAAGGTTGAAGGGACCATCCATTTTGCCCTTCGCTCTTTTGGCTTCAATGTCTTTATTTATATTTTCCAGTCTCTCGATTTTGTCGAATGACTGAGCCACCGCCACCAATTCCATATCTGCGTTGGAATTCACCTGACGCCACCTAGTGGCCGATACGTCAGTACCGATATCAGCCACTGCCGCTTCAGCTTTGGCCTTGAGGAACTCCTTTTTGTCAGGTGCTGGCGCCTTAGGCTGCAATTTGTCCAATGCGTTCTTTACGGTGCTCCCAATGCGACTCCAGTCGGGAGCGATTTTGAGGTATTCAGCCATGGTGGATCTTTCGGCCCGCGTGGGGTCAGGTGGTTCGGTGTAGGAGCCCTTTCTAGATGAACCCAAGAAAGCCGGTCAAGACCGCAGGCATTAAGAGGTAACTCCTTAGCGATTTCAGTGGGATGACGAGTTGAGTCTCGACAATTACGGACCGCTCACATGAGCTCGCCAATGGGCTTCCAGACTCGCGGGTTCTAAACCAGCTCCAAAAGCAAACGCATCGTCGGCGGATATGGCCTGGGCAGCGAGCGAAGACACCACTTGGCGAATGGCCAGAGGGCCACGCTGCTCGACTACAAAGCCAACCATTCGGAAGCTCTGGTAATAGGCCGCCAGAGCGAACTTCTCATCGGCCGTATGGGGAAAAGCAAACACCATGGCATCAAAAGGAAAATGGCTTCCTTGAATCCACCTGGGCAAATCGAGGCGCGCATCGGCCCACCAATTTTCACCCGCCACCTGCATGGCGAGGCCTTCGTGTAACCACATGGGCTTAGGCACCTTGAGCGCATTGAGGGCGAAGTGAACGTACTCGTGAACGACGGTCTGGCCGATGCTGGCTTCAGAAAGCGCCGGGTCCGCCGCAATGTGCAAAGCGCCATCAAAATAGCCGACAGTCTGTTCGCTCACGCAGGCGACCGAACGCAGCTGAGGCGCGTCGAAATACACAATCGTCGTGGGCGGAGGAACGTTCGATGGAAAATCGACCCAACCCTGAGTGGCCACCCGAGCCTGAGCAAGGTGCACTGCCACCCCGTTCAATGCCGTCGTGTCGACGCGCGAGTCAGCCAGCAAATGCGCCTCGCCGAATTGCCTGGGAACAAAGGAGGCGAGCAACGCTGAGCGTTGTTCCTTGAGTGACTCACGCGGCCGTTGTGCACACAGCCCTTGGGAAGACCAGCGCACTTTGAATCGGCGATCTGTACCGTCCACATCGGTCTCTTGCGATTCTGCTGAAATCGGCGACCCCGCATCGGGCTCTTCACGGCCTGGAAAGACCGCTGCAGAAGAAGCCGGCTGGGCAAGGTCGATACCCGAGTCTGTTTCTGCATGGATTTCAAATCGCACCCCGGCGTCTTTCGGTGCTGGAACTGCGTCAACGGGAGCGGAATGCACCTCAGGGGCGACATTTACAACTGCTCTTGCTTCCTTGCTTGGAGCCCGTGGAACAATTGGCGGTACGAATGAAGCAGTCACCGCTGTTCCGGCAACATCTTCATCGGTGCCGCCGAACCGCAACCAGAGTGAAAGCAAAACGACGAGCAACCCCGTGCTGAGTGCTGCCCAGTAGGTTCTTCTCGAACGGTTAAGCGACCTCAAGTGACCAGTCAGCTACCGCTCCCTCGAGTCAGGAGTCAACTTCGTACAACCGCTCTTTGCACCCCACGTAACTTCGCTCGCTGCGGTTGGTAACTACCAAACCTCTACTCGGAGCCCTGGAACCAGGCGGAACTCTTTCTCGTTACGGGTGACCAGAATGGCATCAGCCGCCAACGCGATGGAGGCAATGAGCATGTCATTTCCACCGATGGGCGTTCCAGCTCTTCTCAGCTGGGCTCGAAGCGCGCCGTAATGCTCGCTGGCCTCATCATCAAATGGCAGTGAAGCGAACAAACCAAACAGCAGTTGTAATTTCTCAATATTCTCTCGCACCCGGGCGCTGGCCCGAGCACCGTAGAAAAGCTCAGCTTTCACCACGCTGCAGAGTGCAACCTCGTCTCGGGAAAGACTCAGGAGCTGACGTTTGACCCCAGCATCTTTTCCGCTGAGCCAAGCGACGCATACATTGGTATCGAGCAGATACATCAGAGTGACTCGGGCTCGTCAGGTGGGGGATCTTCAATGGCAGGAAACGGCCCTTCCCAGCTTCCGTACAACTTGCTGATTTGCCGTGACCACTCGCCATCACTCATCCGATGTGCCTTTGGAGTGGCGAGATCTGCAATGAATGCAGACACGCTCTTGTTTGCACGGCGGGCCTCTTTGCGCACTCTTTTCTCAATTTCATCGGGTAAGTAGATAGTGAGTTGAGCCATATGAGCATCATATACGATGGAAATTGAGTTGCGCAGCTCACCCTCCCCCTAAAGAGATCGGCGCCTTGTCATTTCGAGTCGGGGTACTGCAGCCAGAACAGACTGAGTTTTGACGCACACGAAGCCCTGCGACACTGCGCTGTCGGCGAGAAGTACGGCGGTGAGACCCAGCCCGTGTCATTCAGGCGCACGCGCGAGCCCCACGTGGTGCTCGATGAGGGGGACGCGTACACGTCAATGAACTTGCCGAAACTGATGGCCGCGAGGCGAAAAGCGCCGTTAAACCACGTCACCGCTGGCGCATGCTCGCTGTAGATTGACGTCGAATACTCGAAGGGGTTGATGCGGAGCGAACCATCGTAGCCGACGCCGAGCATCTTCCATGCAATGGGCTGATCGGCGACGTCGCGCTTCGCGTACACCAGCCGGCAATTGGTAAGCGGCGCATTGATGGCCTGGTCGTCGGAACACGCGATCGCTGCCGTTTCCGCCGGGCGAATGTACTGAAACACCGACTGCTTCAGGCAGGTCAGCGTGTTCGCGCAACCCGGGGCGGGAATGATGCGAACCAAAATTCCGTCACTCCCGGCGGCGGT
>JAYUVR010000132.1:0-9290 GCA_043753955.1 Archangium sp.
ACCACCACCACCGCCACCGCCGCCCCCCCCACCGCCGCCGCCACCACCGCCGCCACCACCACCGCCGGATCCAGTCTTCTCGTAACATTCGCCGTCGTAGCAAAGCTCATCTTCATTGCAGCATTGATGCGCGCCGCAAGTTGCGGTGCCTGGTGGGCACTGCGCGACGCAAGTCGTGCCACCAATTGGTCCGTCATCCAAACAGTAAGGCAGCGTTGCTGCGCAACACCCCGGGGAAAGGTGTGGATTGGACCCAACACATGCGCTCGTGTCGTTTGGACAACACGATGCCGAGTTTGCTACTGATGAGACGACGCAATAGTTAGTCCCTACGCTGCAGCAAAGGTCTCTAAATATATATGGACTTATTCCGCAGCGTTGTTGCCCTGGAAGCAGGGTGCTGCCAGTAACAGCGCAAGACCCTTGCGCCTGAGCAACCGTCGCCGAAAGGCAAACAATCAAACTCACGAAGAAAAGAGAGCGCGTTTTCACGGCGTGCCTCCTTTCACTTCAGGAGGCATGCATACCGATTCACGCGCTGACACAGCCACGCAGGTCCACCCTCGCGGGCATTCAGATTCGTCGCCGCACGCTTGGGAACAAATAAAGCCAGTGTCCTTCAGTGTGCCGACGTGCAAACACACCGCGGTGGAACATGCGCTCGGCCCGCCTTCAGAACAGTCTTCGCCGATATTTTTCGCAGTTCGCTTCGCGAGTTGAAATTGATGTTCGCCCAAGACAGAAACGACTGCGACATCGCTCTGCACTTCATTTCGTGTGCACGCGCTGACGCAGCACAACACTGACCAAAACAATATTCTTCGCATTCACATGTCCCTCGCCCGCCACCCCGTCCACACCATGTGAACCACTTCAGAAAACCACTACTAACTTGGTTCCCCGACAAACTCGAGCCGCAACTCCATACACAAAATAAAAGACTAAACCAATTGGGTGAATTTTCACCTCATGAAGTATGCAATTAATTCTTCGACCGAGGAACCAGCACACTGCACCGGTTCCTTCGAGGTATCTGCCCTTACGGTCTGCGAATTTTGACGAGCTCGTTGCGGCAATTACTGCACAGGTGGAGCTGCCGCCGCTCTGCATCAGTAATGGTGGTGGCCAGAAACATCGCGCAGCGCGCATCTTCGCAAAATGAAAGGCCAATCAAGTGCCCTGCTTGATGCACGCCTTCGACGAAGGTGCGTCGTTTCCACGCGTCGCCTTCACCTTTGAGTCGCCACAGCGACATCACCGAAACGCGGGCTTCGCGGTCGGCTTCACCGTAGACAAAAGGCGAATCAGGCACGAAGAGGTCGACATCGGCAATGCCCATGATGAGTGGTGCGCCCGTGTCTTTGACGGTCAGCAGTCGCCGCATGATGGCGGTGGTGTGGTACTGCTTTCTGTCTTTGTTGAAGGCGAAAGCGGGTTGCGGCAATACGGCTTTGCCGACGTACGCATTGACGCCCAAGACTTGAGCGAGCGGCGCTTCCAATTCTTTCAGAAACCCGATCTCAACGGGGCCAATGGGAACGAACTGAAGCTCCTTGAGCGCCATGCTGCTCCCTACCGCCGACGGTGGCATGCTGAGAATTGTGGCTTACTTTCGCGCAGATGCCACCTGCGTATTTTCTCTACATCTGGGGCGCGTGGATTCGAACCACGATAATCAGAGTCAAAGTCTGATGTCCTACCCTTAGACGACGCCCCATCGAGACTGCTCAACGGGGCGTCATTACTGTGTTTCCCGCCTGGGGGGGAGCACGAAGTGATGTTTTTTAGCGGAATGGTCTGAGCCGTCGGGCCATCGACACTAACCGTGCGTGTTTCGGCTAGAACGGGCGCCCTTATGCTCGCGGAAGCCCAAGATGGCGGCTCTTCACCCAGGCACGCACGGGCATCGTCAATTCTTGGAATGGACCTTGGAATCCCTTTCGACCGTGCTCGAGGAGGCCCCGGCTGGTGGCGCATTCTCGACAAACCTGAGTTGCACTTTCACACAGACATCTTGGTTCCAGACTTGGCCGGCTGGCCACGAAAGCGCCATTCACCCGAGACGCCTTATTTTGAACTCGCTCCCGATAGCCCTTTGAAGCCATTGAATTAGACCTCGATGCACTTTGGGCCAAATGATGCGTCACCGCGCTGTTGCTCACTTCTGACTCACCAACCAGAGCAGCGCGCTGAGCAAAACCACCACCGCGCTCAGCAAGGCAATGTAGAGCGGAGTTTTTGAAGGAATGGGAACCATCGTCGATTCGAACGCTTCTTTGCTCGGAACAGACTTGATGGTTGGGTTTTGCGCCTTGATGACTTCATCTGGGTGCGAAATCACCGTGGGCAATTCTCTTGCGCGTCGCGATTGAAAGCCCGGGCTGGGGGGAAGGGTGGTTTCAATTTCTTTGTTCTTTGAGACCCCGACTGGCTCGCGATCTAAACTGGTTTTGACGTCGGTCCACGTGCGCTGAGGGAAACTGTGGAGTCGTCGCAGCGCTTTGCGAGCTTGTTCTGCGTCTTGAAAACGATGCTGAGGTTTTCGCGAGAGAAGGTTCATCACCCAATCTTCAACTTCCGCATCGAGGTTGGGTTGCCAGTCGCGAAGGGGTTTGGCGCTTTGGGCGAGCTTCAGCGAGAGCACTTCAATAGCTGAAGTGGCCTCATGAGGCAGATGATTGGTAAGCATCTGGTAGGCGATACCACCTACCGCATAGAGGTCAGTGGAAGGGGTGAGTTTAGTGCCCAGCACCTGTTCTGGAGCCATAAACGCAGGCGTTCCCAACAGCGACCCCGGGTTGGTTGGTTTGACTGAACCTCCGGCGCGGTCTGCTTGTTTGGCCAACCCGAAATCGATGACCTTGATGCCTTTTTGCCCGTCTGGTTTCGACTCGACAAAGATGTTGCTGGGCTTCAAGTCGCGATGAATCACGCCTACCGCGTGAGCGGCGGAAAGGGCCGAGAGGAGCTCATCAAGAAACGGCACCGCATCTCTCAGCGACATCGGCGCCCGCGTCTTGAGGTAGTCGTCGAGAGAAACGCCTTCGAGCAAGTCCATCACGATGTACGCCTGCTCGGTGCGAGGCAAAGTGCCAAAGCCGAAGATGTCGACGATGCTCGGGTGCCGAATGGCGTTGACGGCCCGTGCTTCGCGCACGAGACGCTGCACCATTTCGGGGTCATCTGCGAAATCGGTTTTGAGAACTTTGATGGCGGCTGCTTTGCCAATGAGTTGATGCACACCGCGATAGACAATGCCCATCGCTCCGGTGCCCAGGAGCGATTCGATTTTGTAGTTGTCTACAATCTGACCCACCAACGGGTCATTTACCGGGACCACGCTTCGATTGCGGATGGTCTCATCATTGAGCTGGTGGCTAGGCACGGGTGCTTTCGACTCAATCTCTCTTTTGAGAATAGATGTATTTAGCTCGCAGCGACGGCGTCCCACACGGGGCGCGCTTCGCCTAAATCGATAAATCGGCAATGGTGAGCGAACAATTCGCCCTTTTTCGAAATCGAGAGCACTTCAGCTCGGGCCACTTTCCCCAACACCACCACGTCGACCACTTTGGTTTCGACTTTGCGGTCGAATAGGAACATCGCTCCGCCCGCTGACACATCGCCTTGCACGGTGACGGTTTCGCCGCGCAGCTCAACGTAAAAATTCATTTCAACGCGACGAAATCGGCGTGAGGCCGCAGTGCCGTGTTCTGGGAATACTGCAGGGGGCCAGTTGGGATCTTTGATGAGCCCATGGTGCACGCCGAAGCTCGGCGAGAATTTTCGCGAGGCCGAAGTATGGCCTTTGCGGTTAATGACTGATTGAACAGAAGTCGCCCTCGTAAAAGCATCGTGCATGGTAAATCCCCTTTGTTGAGGTATGGATGCTCCTGTTACGGGAATTCTGTCAATACCCCCTCTGTAACATGCGCTTTCGAGTCGCTCCATTTTTAAACAATTGAAGGACATGACCGCGCGTCAGAATTATGCCGCCAGCGTGGTTCCCACCACACGACAGGTAACGCCCAAAACAAACGCGCCCACCCAACCCGCGAGTACAACGCCTTTGCGCGAATGTTCGAATTGGGAAAACGCGTAATAGAGATTGTACAAAGGCAAGCAGAGCACGATGAAACCGGTGCCGAGGCTCTGTCGAAAGGCGTGAATTAATACCAAGCCATAACACCCGACTGAAATCAAAATGAAGAGCAGGCCGAACACGCTGAGCGCCATGGGAGGGTCCATTAGCACTCTTGAAGAGGGTTGGGGCGATCAGCGATTTAAATCGCAAGAGTGTTGTCACATCGAGAGCGGTGGTGCCTATACCCTTTGATGTTGCGCATCTTCTTCGTGCTGACTTGTTGGGCGTCGACGGTACTTGCGAGACCGGTGTCGTTCGTTGGCTCGACCATGGGAATGGCTCAAGTTCAACCCTGGGCCGCCATCGCTTCCATCGATCACACCTTCTTTCGACGCGTGTCAGTGGGAGTCCAGTACCAATGGCTCAATCGAACCTCGGGTGAGTTGAACTTTTCCGCACCTGAGGTCAACGTTCTCCTCTTTCGGCACAACGCAGAAGACTGGCAGGCCAACCTGTTTCTGACCGGCGCCGCTGGCATGTCAATCGAGGCTCGGCACCCGTTCTTCGCTGGGTATGGAGCCCTGGAGGCCGACATTGAATCTCGCCGCTTCTTGGCTTTGGCTTCAAGCCGCATTTTCCAGAGTTTCAGTGGCCAGCGCGATTGGCAGATGCTTGCCCGGGTTGGGTTTGCCCCGGTCGTTGCCGAAGCAGATCAGCTAAACCCCTGGGTGATGCTGCAATACCAATACATGCCCAGTTTTGCCACGCCGCACGTGGTCACACCGGTAGTGCGGCTGCTGTACCAGGGCTTTCTCTTCGAAGCCGGAATGAGTTTTCGGGGAGATGTTTTCTTCAATGTTGCTGCTGAGGTGCCGTGATGCTTCGACGACTTGGTTTGATTTTGACGCTGATTTCGATGGGCGCGCTTGCGGACCCTGCTGCCACCACCGTGAGGGTCAGCATCAGGGGAATGGTTTGCGGCTTTTGCGCCACGGGTTTGAAGAAGACTTTCAACGCACAAAAAGGTGTTTCGAGAGTGGAAGTCAGCCTTGAGAAGAAGGAAGTTATTCTGCACCTAGAGCCCGGCGCAAAACTCGATGACGCAACCATCACCGAGAAAGTGAAAGACTCTGGTTATGAGGTAACAGAGATTTCAAGATGAATCATCCGCTTACATTTTTGACGCTCCTTTCAAGCACCAGCACTTTGCTGTGCTGTGCGTTACCCGCGTTGCTTGTGTCCCTTGGGGCGGGTGGAGTGTTGGTGTCGATTCTGGGTGAAGTTCCGCAGCTCATTTGGCTTTCTGAGCACAAGGCTTTGACCTTCGGTGTCGCAGGCGTTCTTTTGGCTGGGAATGCGCTGCTTCAATGGAAGGGGCGAGACGCTCCCTGCCCGATAGACCCAAAGCTTGCTCAGGCCTGCGCTGTCACGCGGAGAAACAGCAACATCGTCTTTGCGATATCCCTTGCCCTTTACCTGTGTGGGGCAACGTTCGCGTTTGTCATTCCAGCATTCGAGGCGGGGTGACCCAGCTTGGAATTCGATGACAAGGCTCGACTCACAGTGCAGCTTGCTCGTCTTGGGGCAGGAGATCGATCTTGCTCCAGACCCGTCTTCGAAACCCTTTGGCCGGTTCTCAAACGATTTTGTCTTCACTGGCTTCAAGGTGCCCCTGAATCAGAGGACTGTGCCCAACGTGCAATCACCCGTTTGTTTTCGCAGGCTGCATTCTTTGATGTGCGACGCGATGCACTCACTTGGGCATTGGAATTTGCGGTTTGGGAATGCCGGACGGCGCGACGTCAGCAGCATCGTTCACGCAACGCGCCTCTGAATTTAGCCTCAGTTGTTCCCGACGCATTAGACCCGACTGAATTACTTCAACAAACCGACTTAGAAGCGGCCCTTGCAGAAGCGTTGATCAAATTGTCATCGATTGATCGCGCCGAGCTCGAGCGGTTTCTGGCCGAAGAGGCTGCAGGTGACGCCGCAGCGCGAAAGAGACGAGAGCGCGCAATTGGCCGACTGAAGATTCTGTGGAGAAAGCTCCACGGTGAAGACTGAAGATGCAAACGCAAGAAGAAGGTGCCCCATGATTCTGACTAATGAAGTGGTTTTCAACAAAGCTCGGCGAGCCTACGAGACGTCTCGAGTCAAGCTGGGTTTGGGTGTTTCACTGGTGGTGGCGCTTGTTCCGATGGCTTCACTGAGCCTCGGCGGGCAGGCCGTCAGCACGGCTCTTCTTGGCACGTTCCTCGTCGCGAGCGTCGGTACCATGGTGTGGCGGGGCGGGGTGGCTGCCCTCTCGGCCATGTCAGGCGTCAAAGCGGGTCTGGTCCCCTTGCTGTTTGCTCATGCGGCAAATCTCTACGGTCACGTCTGCATACCAGGCCAAGGGTGCTCGACGCTCTGTGTTCCCGCATGTGCGGTGGGCGGGCTTCTTGCGGGCTTGTTGGTCGAGCGGGTTGCTCGAAAGTCAGCGCGACCGAATTGGGCACGTATTGCTGGTGCGACGGTGGCCTTTGTCACCGGGGCTTTGGGGTGCGCATGCGTTGGTTCTTCTGGGCTGGTTGGTCTTCTCGCCGGAATGGCCGCTACCCTGGTGGCGGGTCCCCTGGTGCGGCGTCACGAAGGCTGATGTTTCAAAGGCACACATGGCCGTGGTATGCCCATTGTTCTATGCATCAGCTTCGGGTGATTTTGAATTTCGTGGTCGCTGGCGCCTTGTCGGCGGTGTTGTTGGTCAGCTGGTTGGGGCCTCCTTACATCGCGTGGGATAACACTCCGGGTTCCGGGGCCAATGCGATGTGTATGTGCTCTGAGCAAGCACTCCACGGCGCTCAATGGATGATTTCATACCAAATGAGAGGGTGTGCTGTGGGGGCGTTCATCGGAGCGCTGGCGGGGCTCGCCTTTGTAGTCACCCGGCGAAAAGCGGTTCCCTCGCTCCCGCCTGCGGATGCTGTGAAGAAATGACGATATGCCCAGAGGCCTGAGCCGTTCTGGGTTGCACTCGCCGTGAATATCACCTGGAAAGATGCGGTCGCCGCGCACGACCATTCATTGATTCTGGCCTTGCTCAGCGCGGGCCTTCGCCTCGATGAAGCGCGCGATGTAGCGCAAGAAGCATGGCTCAAAGTGATGGAAGCTTCGGCGGAGGGCCGCCTTTCGCGCATCGAGCTTCCAGGGTTGGTCATTCGCCAGGCGTCTTTCATCGTCAGCGATCGACAGCGGGCTCGCCGGGTACGAAATGCCCAACCGTTGCACCAGGCCGAAGCTTTGGCTGCTCCAGACGATGCCGAATCGGGCCTGCACACGCGAGAATTACTTAAAACCGTAGGGGTCGAATTAGCGAGCGCCTCACCTCGCGCACAGAGCGTTTTTTGGGCTGCCTTTCACGCACCTGAATTGGGACACGGTGCCTTGGCTCAGGTTGAAGGGCTTTCAGTTCAGCGCTTTCGCCAAGTGCTGTGTGAAGTGCGGGCCAAATTGCGCCGCGCGGTGGAACGCCCATGACGACACACCCTTCAGTGTTTGAACTCGACGTTTTTGTACGGAACGCCTCAACCTCTGCTGAATTCGAAAGGCACGTCAGTGCGTGTGACGAGTGTGCTGCTCGATTGCAACGGCTCGCGCAGCGAACGCAGCCAGTTTCATTAGCACTCGAAGTGCCTCAAGAAAGACAAGTCTATTTCGCCGCCGTCGCCTTGATGGCATGTCTGATGGTGTTGCTGGTGCGGGGTGTGCCGGGCATGTCTTTCCGGGTTGATTCGTATGCACCTGAAGGTGTGCACGGAGTACCTGTGTTGAAGAGTGCCACCTCGTCTGGGTGGGCTGAAACAGAACCCGTCGACTCGGGAATTCGCATTCAATAAGTCGATATACGCGAGCTTCAGTGCCGTTCTTGAAGGCATGCGTGTTCAAAAGCAAACAAGCGCGCAGTCGATGACCTGAAAACGCGTCGACTCACTTTTCTCAAAAAAGAGATTTCTGATGACTGTCTTTCGAGCTGCGCTCTTGATGGGGGCCGTGGTGTGTCTGCCTTTTCTGGGCAGCGTCGGTTTGTGGGACCCATGGGAAACGCACTACGCAGAAGTGGGTCGTCAAATGCTTGCACGGGCTGATTTGGTGCACCCGTACTGGGAAAATGCATACTTCTTTTCGAAACCACCGCTGGTTCCCTGGCTCGCGGCCTTCAGTCTTTTTGTGAGTGGAGCGCAGCCCTGGGGCACGCAAGGGGAAGGCCCGCTGCCTTCATATATAGAATGGTGCATTCGGCTTCCCCTCGCGCTGTTGATGATAGTCGCGGGGGCACTGTTTGCAGACACGGTGGCTCGCTTTTCTTCTCGTCGCATTGGCCTGGTGACGGCGATGGTGTGGTGGAGCATGCCGTTGGTGTGTTTCATCTCACGCCAATTGATGACCGACGGGCCCTTCGTCGCGTGCCTGATGTTGTCGATTGCTTGCGCACTCCGCGCTGAGCTCGAGAGCCGGCCTGCTCGCTGGTGGGCCTTCGCGTTTTCCGCCGTCGGCGTGGCCTTGTTGGCCAAGGGGTTGCTCGGCTTTTTGCCCTTCGTCTTGATGCCTTTGGGTTGGGTATTCGCAAAAAGCAAAGAAGAAGTATGGGCCAAATTTCGCGCCGTACCCTGGTGGGGCGTGCCATTGAGTTTGAGCATCGGTGGTCCTTGGTATGTGGCCATGGGGCTTTTCGCGGGGAAAGACCAAGAAGGCCGTCGATTCATCGAACGCTTCTTCGGCTACGACCATTTCGACCGACTCGTCTCAGGCGTCTACACCTCAACCCCCGGGGGCACCTTCACCTACTTCATTGAACAGGGCGCGTATGCCTTAGCGCCTTGGGTTTTATTTCTCCCATTGGCCCTCACTGTCTCTTCTGGAGAAGGCACTCGCCGTCAATTGGCCCGCACCATGGGCATCGCTTCACTGCTAACTTTCGCGCTCTTCACCGCCAGCGCCACGCGTTTTCATCACTATGTATTGCTTGTTCTGCCGGGACTTGCGGTGCTGATTGCATTGGGCATTGATGTACTGTTGACCGAGGGCCTCTCCCGGTACGCGCCTTCGTTAGTCTTGGGAAGCGTGTTGCAAGCGTTGGTGTGGAAAGACCTCTGGCAGCGACCACGGCACTTGCTGGATTTGTTCACCTTCAACCCCGAGCGACCGTACCCTGACGCGCTGCTGTTGG
>JAYUVR010000133.1:0-8637 GCA_043753955.1 Archangium sp.
CGCTCACCTCAGGCGTCTATAAGTGGGGCACGGGGTTGTTGATTCCCACCGATGTCACGCTGAGCGGAAGCGCTACAGACGTTTTCATCTTTCAAGTGGCTCAAGACTTAACGGTGAGCAACGCGGTCAACGTGATTCTCATCGGCGGCGCATTGCCAAAGAATATTTTTTGGCAAGTGAGTGGCAAGGTCACCCTCGGTACAACCTCGCACTTTGAGGGAATCGTTTTGGCGCAGACGTCTATCACGATGGAAACAGGGGCGTCGGTGAACGGTAGACTGCTCGCGCAAACCGCGGTGGCGCTTGATGGCAACACCGTTGTTCAGCCGTTGCCGTAGCCACTCGGTTTTTAAAGGCGCCGCTGTCCAAGGCTGAATTCTTTTTTAACAGTCCGGTGTCTTGAGCACACACAGTCGCCATGAAATTGAAGATGAACTTGTTCGACCTCTCCATCAACTCCGCGTTGGTGGCGTTGGTTCTTGTCGTCATTCCGAAATTCGCATTGGCAGCAGACGTGGCGCCGGTCCGCATCATCGTTCACTCTGATTCACCTCAATTCACCGCCGAGAGCCTCGCTGAGGTTCTCAATTCTGAGTATCACCTCGAGACGACGACAGAGGCGCTGGCGACAGCGAGAGGAACACTCACCGTCGCTTGGGCCGAACCGCGTAGCGAACTCGTCATCACGTATGAGGCCCACGGAGGCCCTGTCGTCTCTCGAATCGTGGCCGTCGAGAAGTCTGTTCAAGACAATATTCGGGCAGCCAGCGCGCTGGGGTTTGCGCTGATTCAAATGGCTCCGACGGTTCCTGAAACACCCAGTGCCGTAGCGGTTCTCAAAAAGGAGCCAGAGCCACAATCGTACCCGGCAGTCGTTGCGTCTGCTTCACTCTTCTACCCCCTCGCATCGAACATGCACAAACCCGAAGCGAGTACGCATTTCGACTTCAATCTACTCCACAGCCGCATCGGAGCGCTTGACGGCTTTCAGCTGGGTACAGTCAACGTCGTCTCACGCACCGTTGTTGGTATGCAATTGGCGCCTTTTGGTGCAAACCACGTGCAGGGCCAGGTGCGCGGAGTTCAAGGAGCGCTCTTCTACAACGCTGCGGGCGCAGGCTTCGACGGCGTACAAATCGCCGGGTTCAACTACTCGGGAGGGACATCGAACGGC
Organism: Archangium sp.; assembly: GCA_043753955.1. Lineage (GTDB taxonomy): Bacteria > Myxococcota > Myxococcia > Myxococcales > Myxococcaceae > Archangium_A. Next base: position 1,175 of record JAYUVR010000133.1, read on the forward strand.
CTACAGGCGTCGTTTGCAGGCAACGTCGCTCGCGGTGGTTTTGTCGGCGGCCAAATAGGCGCAGTCAACGTGAGCACTGGGGCGACTTCAGGGGTGCAACTCGGAGCGCTCAATGTTCACACCGATGAAACTGTGGTTGGCGCTCAGATTGGCTTTCTTAATATCGGAAAAAGAGTGACGGGAGTTCAATTGGGCCTCATCAACGTCGCTTCGGAAATTGAAGGGTTGCCCATTGGGCTCATCAGCGTCTCAGAGTCTGGAGGTATTCACCCCGTGGCCTTCTGGAGCTCGAGCGCACTCGTCAATGCCGGCGTTAAGTTTGCCACTCGCTATACCTACACCGCGCTCTTGGCGGTCTACGACCCAGTACCCGGCGATCGAAATTTTCTCGGAGTGAAGTCTGGCGAACGCTGGGGCGCGGGGTATCTGGTCGGAGGAACCATTCCCTTCTTCAACTGGTTCGCTGCGAACGCCGACTTAGGGGTGACCTACCTCTACGGCGGAGGCGCGGCCTTGAGGGCTGTAGAAACAACAAATGCCGGCGACCTCATACAAGCAAAGCTGCGCCTCTCGCTGTCGCTCAAAATCGCAAAACACTTTTCCATCTTTGCTGGCGCGGGCGCCAATCTCGAGGCGCGCTTCGAGACCTTCGAGAGGGTTTCAGCGTTGGTATTGAGACCAGATTTTTTTGCCGGCATCGAGCTGTAGATATGGCCCTCAGCTCGTACGCTCGTTGGACTGGCTTAGTCGCTTGCCATGAAGGACTTTCTGCGACTAACGCCAGCCCGCACTTGAGCACCACCGTTGTTTCAGATGTTGAAGCCGACCAATTCGTCGCCGCCTTGGCTTCAGCAGAGTCGTGGGCTGTTCGTCAGGCCTATGAGAACCACGCGGGCGTGGTCAGGCGTTTACTCATTCGCCTTTTGGGAGATTCCGCTACCGCTGAGGACGTCTTGCACGACACCTTTGTTGCGCTCCCAAATGCGGTTCAACAGTTTCGTCATGAGTCTTCGCTGCAAACCTTCATCTGCGCCATCGCTGTGCGTAAAGCAGGCCAGCATCGCGGGGCACGTCTTCGCCTGATTCCTCGCGACGATCTTCCTCACCTCAACGAGGCAGCGTCACTCGAAACACCTCATGACGTGCTTGAACGCGTACAGCTTGCACGAGCACTCGAGATGGCTCTTGCCGCGCTCCCATTTGAACAGCGGGCAGCCTTCGTGCTTTGTGAAGTTGAAGGCAAGACGTCTGCCGAAGCGGGAGCCATTGCAGATGCGTCAGATGGGACCATGCGCGCCAGAGTGTTTTTGGCGAAAAAGAAACTCCGAGAGATGCTCAGCAAGCGGGGCGTGCGATGAGTGACGATTTGCTTGATTCGGCGACAGAAGCATTTCGCCAAGAAACCGCTGGCGTGTCTCATGATGCCGCAGCGATTGGGCGCATCTTGTCTTCGATTGAAAAGCAAAAGGGCCAACGGCACTCTCGATTGCGTATCGCCAGGTTGGCTGCTGTCGCTGTAGTTCTCGTCGGCTCTTTGTCGATGGCTTTGCCTTCGGTGAGAGCAGTGTTGATTTCCTTCAGCGGTACTGTGGCTGCATGGGTGCGACCCGTTCGAACCATTCAGATCGTCTCACTTCCCCCATTGAGCGCGCCTTCGACGCCGCCAAAAGTAAACGATGACCTGGTCGCACCTGCGTCGCCGCAATCGATGCACCCAAAAAATACCAACCTCAGGGGCTCTCGCGTGCCGGCACCGAGCCCGACGACAGCTGGCGCACCTTCGCAAGAGAAGGAAGTGCAAGGCAGTGAACTGCAGCTTTTTGAGACAGCGCTGAGAGTTCAATTTGAAGCGAAGAAGCCTGCTGAAGCTGCACGATTGTGGGAACAGTATCTTTTGAAATTCCCGGCGACTGGAATGGCTGTCGAAGCGCGCTACAACTGGGGTTGGTCGCTGTGGCTCAGCTGTGAGTTGAGCGCTTCAGCGGAAGTATTGGCCCCATTTCTGCGCGGGGAATTCGGAGCAATGCGGAAGGGCCAAGCAGAGACGTTGCTCGCCAAACCCTCACCCCCGGAAGCATGCACCCGGTGACCGCCTGAATGACTGGCCGCAATTCAAAATCAATTAAACAGCGCGATGCGCCCGTTGCCACCCATGGTTTGGGTGATAGACAGCACTGAGTCTTCGCCGCCTCGACCGGCGCCTGCAGAATCGCCGGCGTTGCCTTGAAATTGATTGCGACCATCCATGAATTTGATGTTGGTCGCCGAAGGGTCAACGAAGCTCGACCCGCCACCACCACCGCCAGCGCAGGACGCGTAGATGAACCCCGCGCCACCGCCGCCAAAATATCCCGACCCGCCTCCACCGCCTTGTCCGTTCCCTGTTCCGCCGCCTTGATGCCAGCCGTTCGCAGCAATTTTTTGATCGTCACAAACTTGTTTCGCTGTATTAAAAGTGGATCGACCGCCAGCCAGTGAAACGCCTGGTTGACCCACGCAGCCATGCTTTGAAGGGAGAGTGGCTGTTGCAGCCCCACCCAGGCCCCCGGCAGATTGTGTGCCGCCCTGACCGCCCCTGGCTTCAAAACACCCATTGGGCTCCGTCGCCAATTCATCTTGACCTGCTTGGCCGACTAGGCCGCCTCCCGCTCCACCCCGGCCACCTTTTCGTCGATTGCTCTTGGACGCAGTGCTTCCTCCGCCTCCTCCCCCTGCTGCGATGAGAAGTGGCGTTGAGGCTCGAAGAATCAGGCTCGCACCGCCTCCATTGCCGGCTTCCTTACAATTATTGATTGCACCACACTCGATTGCTCCACCCTCGGCGACCTGAATGGCCAACATCTCGCCAGGAGTGACGGCCAAAGTTGCGCGAACATACGCAGCGCCACCTCCAGTGGCCTCATTTTGATTTCCGCCCGAGCCACCACCGCCCCACACTTTGACGTTGATGGAAGTGATGCCTGCAGGAACGGTGAATTGGTATTCGCCAGGCGCGGTGAAGTCTCCATCGGCGAGGGGCATTCCCGCGTCGAAATCGTCACCGACCCCCGCATCTATAATGACGGGCATGCGGCATTTGCCCGTTGATGAATCGCACGAGATTCCGCACACCACATTCATGAGTTGATATTCGCACCCCGTGGCCGTGCATGTTCCTGTCGCGGCATAGGTGGTGGCCGTGGAATCTGAAAGGCAAGTTCCCGCCGGCGGCGTATTACATGTTCCACACGAGGAAGCGCCCAAACCGCTCACATTGATTTCAACGTCAGGGGCGTTTTCAGCGTTGCTCAAGAGATGAACGATTGCGGTTTGTGCCCCGGGAACTGACGGCGTGAACCCCAGTGGGATGGTGACCGTTTGGTCTGAGCCCACTTCAAGTGCATCAGCGGGCCCCGAAAAATAAGCGTTGTCGGTTTGCACCGGTTGAAGAATTAATGCTGTGCGACCGAGATTCTTCACTTGAATGTTCATTGGCGTCGCCGCCGTGCCCGTGGCGACCTCACCAAAGTCAACTGTCAGAGGCGACACTTCAATGAAGGGCGCGGGCGAGGCACTGTTTGAACCGCTACAGGTACTGAAGGCGACCAGGCTCAACGTGGCGAGAAGGAGACGAATCATGGCACTCCAGAAGGGAAGCTGCTCTTAGGGCATACAAAGACGAGGGCGCAAGTCAGCCCTCAAGATGCGCTTTCGAAAGCAATCAATCAGGCGGAATAGTGGGGCATTGGTGGCCTGCGCACTTCGAGAGTGACGCACCATGAGGCTACGCGCTGTGCATCACCATGCAGCCCTGAGTCGATCGGAGATCCATCATCAGCGAGTAGACGGTGGTGAAAAGGGCTTCTGATTTCGCTTCGTTCTTCCCTCCCTCTTGTGTCAGACGCTGGCAGTCGTAGTCTCGTACGGCGGTGAGCAGGCTCCTTCTTTGAAAGAGAGGACAAGTCTCATGGAACCGTTTCCCCAGCGACCTTCCGCAGATGCTGAAGAAATTGAAGCGGCCCACCCGTTGATGCTGCAACAGTTTCTACAATGGGCTCAACGCACGCCGACCGCGGTCGCCGCGCGTCACCAGCAGCGCACGCGCACCTATGCAGAAGTTGATCGACTCAGCACTGCTCTCGCCCACAAGTTGATTGCTTCTGGGGTGGGGCCGAACGCTTCGGTCGCTGTCTGTTTGAAGCCGAGTCTCGATGTTTTGACAGCCATTTTGGCGATTTATAAAACACGAGGCACCTACTTGCCGGTCGACCCCTCATTTCCGCCGGTGTTGATTCAACGCATGCTGGAAGAAGCCGAGCCGCGATTGGTGCTCACGCACTCAGCACTTGCAGCGCTCACCCGCGCTTCTCAGGTGCCCCAATTTTGCTTCGATACGGCGCAACTGTCGCCCGAAGACCTTCCCAACTTGGCGCCGGGTACCCAAGACGATGGGGCCTACTTGCTTTACACCTCGGGGACGACGGGCAAACCGAAGGGCGTGATGGCCACTCAAGGGAATCTGGCTCACTACCTCGGAGTCGCGCGCGACCGATATCGCTTCGGACAAGGCGATTGTTTCACTTCTCTCGCTCGCTACACTTTTAGCATCAGTTTGTTTGATCTCTTATTGCCACTCACGTGCGGCGCCAGCGTTTGCCTCATCGACAGAGAAGACATTTTCAGTTTCGAAGATTTGGTACGACATCTGCGACAAGTCACCGTCATGCATGCTGGCCCGAGCCTCTTGGGGGGCCTGTTTCGTTACCTGCGCTCGACGTCTTCTGCACCGAAGACCTTGATGAATTTGAGGCACGTCTCAACCGGTGGCGACTTGGTGCCACCCTCAGTGATGGAAGAGATGAAGCGAGTCTTTCCCCAAGCTGAAATCTTCGTCATTTATGGGTGCACTGAAATCAGTTGCATGGGCACCACGTTTCCAGTGAGCCGCCAGACGAAAATCATGACCAGTTTTGTGGGTCAGCCCTTCCCCGGAGTGGAAGTGCGGTTGCTCGATGATAAGCAGACGCCTGCGGCACCAGGCGAAGTAGGTGAGATTTTCGTCGCGGGCCCCGGGGTCTCACGGGGCTATTTGAAACAACCGGAGCTGACGTGTACCAAGTTTGTGAGTCTGGAAAATCACCGAGGGTATCTCACGGGAGATTTGGGTCGGCTCCACCCTGACGGCAATCTCGAAATATTAGGGCGCCGCGACTTTCAGGTGCAGCTGCGTGGCATTCGCATTGAGTTGGCTGGCATTGAAAAGACGGTGCTCGATATTGGTTTGGCGGAACAGTGCATCGTCGTGGCCAGGGCATTTAGCGAAGAAGACATGCGGCTGGTGGCTTTCGTGGTGAAACCCACTCAGACCACGGTGACGGGCTTCAAGCGAGTATTGGGCAACCAGCTTCCCGATTATATGTTGCCGCAGCATGTGGTGGCGCTCGAAGCGATGCCGCTGACTGCGAATGGAAAAGTCGATCGTAATGAGTTGAAGACACATTCCCTCGAAAAGCAATTGGGCCAAGAAATGTCGAGCGCTGAACCCGTGAGTCAGGTGGAGCAGCAGATTCTCGAAATTTTTAAGCGCACGCTGAGCGCCAATGCCATCGGCGTCGAAGACGATTTCTTTCTCAGTGGAGGTCATTCGTTATTAGCGATTACCGCCATGCACGAAATTGAATCAGCGTTCCGCCTCACGCTGCCCAAGCACGTGATGTTCGAGTCAGCGACGGCCCGGGCTTTGGCCGGTCACGTTGCCGGCGCGCATGCACAAAGTCTTCGCCCCATTCTTCTCAACGGGCCTTCTGAACAGCCTGTGCTTTTCATGCTGTCGGGTATACACATTTATCGCGCGTTGGCACGGGCGCTCACAGGCACTTTTAGCGCTTACGGTGTTTTTGCCGAACGGGAATTAAACCCACTCAAAGGCCGCGTGGGCGTCTCTTCAGTCGAGGAATTTGCACAGGAATACGTCGAAATCATCAGGCGTCAACAACCGCATGGGCCGTATCATCTGCTCGGGTATTCCTTTGCCGGCATCGTGGCGTACGAGGTGGCCCAGCAACTGAAGCGCGCGGGCGAAGAGATTGGCTTTCTGGCGCTCATCGACTCGCAGTTGCCTGAGTGGACCTCTGGGTTGCGGTATCGCTGGGAACAGCTCAAGCGCGCTCATACCGCACCCTTGAGGGACATGGTGTCGTTCACCCTCAATCGATTCAAAGAGAAACGCCAAAGTGAAAAGGTACCGCTCGACGACAACATTCGCTTTGCAGATGATCCACACGTCGCTCCCTTAGAAGCGCAGCGAGATCTTCTCAATCGGGCCGCGGCCGAAGCCTATTTTCAAAAGCTGCAACCGTACTCTGGCCCGGTGACGCTCATCACGCCTCTCGAGCGAAGAAAGAAGTACCCATTGACCAGCCGAAGTTGCGGCTGGCGCCCCTATTTGTCGCACTTAGAAGTCTTTCCCGTGGGAGGGAACCATTTCAGCTTGATGGGCGATGAGCCGCATGTGAGCCAAGTGGGTCAGATTCTCAAGGCGCAAACGCTCAATCGCACACACCAGAGCGGACCAATTTCGATTTGAACTGACTTACTGTCATTCGTTTACTTTATTTTCCCATTCATTGATTCCTGCTCCATTGAGAAATTTTTTCGCTTTAACCACGCAGAATCGTTGGCCGGTGGGCGCTTCCAACACCCACCATCGTTTCACAAAAGCGATCTTCCTCGCGCCGAGCTTTTCAAGCCTGAGCACTTCAGCTTCAAGATCATCGGTCTCGATATCGAGGTGAATTCGACTCTCATGTGAGACCGATTGCACTTCGATGTGAAGATCTCGCGAAGATGCGTTGAGCTCTTGGTAGATGTTGTCCTCAGCGGGAAGTTGCGGCATGCCTAAGGCTTCTCCCCAAAAGCGGGCGGCCTCTGAAACCTGAGTGTTACGGCAATCAATGATGAATCCAGCGAGTCGGCTCCGGTGCATATGCGGGGGCTCTTAAGTCGCGGGCCTTGGGTTCGGCAACCTGAAGAAGAGAAATGAGGAAAATAGTGAGCATCCGCGAACGGCTCGAAAAGATGCGCAGTCAACGCGATGAACTCGCCAATATTGAGCTGGTAGAAGAGCTCTCCGCTCATGCATCGAGTTGAAAGAGCCATTCTTCCACTTCGTCTTCGCCTCGAGTGCTTTCACCCACGCGGCAAAACCCGCACTTTTCGAGAACTCTGATGGAACTCACATTCGATACGGCGACATATGCGCATAAAGGGCGCACCGGCTCACAGGCGAGATACGCAGCGAGCGCGGCAGTGGTAATGCCTTTGCCCCAATGGGCTCGGTCTATCCAATACCCAACCAGACGGCGGCCGTCTTGATTCCAACTGGAAACGTAACCAATTACGTGGCCATCAATGACAATCGTCTTCTTTTGAGTGCTCTTTTCGCCGAGCACCTTCAACTGCCAATGAGAAAGAAATGCTTCCCA
>JAYUVR010000134.1:0-17903 GCA_043753955.1 Archangium sp.
TCGAAGGTGTATTCGAAGCGCTCGGGGTACGGCAGCTTCTCAAGCATGATTCCCCAGAGCGCATTCTCGAGACATGTTTGCTGATGAGTGGGTGCATTCCTGAGTCGCACATCGATGACTTCGTTTCCGTGCCGTTCAAGGTAGCCCTTTACTTTCCCTCCGGCTTTTCGGGTGAAACCACAGTGAAGAATGCTTGCATCAAGGAGTGGCCAGACATCACTCGGCGGTTCATGCTTTTGAACGCCACTGCCACCGAAACCCGCCGAGCCGTCACACCTGCAGCTTCCGTAGACACCAAACCCCATGCCGATGTCTGCGCTCAGCGCTGTGACTCCTGAAATATGAAGAGTCAAGTCTGGGGTAAGGAAACCTGACTGCAAACCGAGTCGTGCAAGACGGGAAAGTTTCAATTGGTGCACTTCCCAATCGCAGACGGTCATCTTCATGGCTTCCGATTCTGAAGCCAGAAAGTGACTGAGGTGGAAGTCAGACCTCGGGTCGCGGCTTGCGGGGAAGGTCTGCTTTTCGCTCCAGAGCCAACCTGTGAGCGAAATGGCATCTGGTGGGCGATGGCGAGTGGTTCCAAACCAAACAAGACTCTCACCTGGTTTGAGTTCGTTCTCAGTTGACCACATCGTGTCGCGCAGGTCGCCTTGACGTGTGAATTCAGGCAAAGCGATGGACTGCAATGCCGGCGGACTCAGAAGCGCAGCGAGTGATGCTTTCAGCGCGTGAATATCAGACGAAACACCCACCGAGTACGACGCCCCAGCGAAGGCGCGCGCGAGTTCTCCTTCTTCAGCGGGTGGTTCGTGAACGATTCGCGTGTCGTGGTGTGGCCTCAGCAGATGAAGACGTGGTGTCAGCTGGCGTTGCTTGAGCCGTTCGATGAGTTTGAGAATCGAGAGCGATGAAGGGCTGCCGCTATCGGCCATCACCACCACGAGGCTGGGGCCTGGGTGATTTTGGAGTGTGTCAAAAGCGAGTTCTACGCCGAGATTCAAAGCAGAACCGTTTTGAAGTGGTTGCCGGCTCAGCTGCGTATGGGCAATTTCTTCTGAGAGTTTGGTGGCGGAAATGAATCGGCCGAATACGCGAGTTGCTTTTCGAGCGTAGGTAATCAACTCGACCTGCGCTTCGGGAAGGTGCTGAAGAAAGGCCTCGGCGATCGCCAATTGTGTTGCCAGGCCTCCATTATGTTCTTGGCTGCGCGAAGCATCGAACACCATCACCACCGACGTCGGTCTTTCAGGGGGTGAGGGTTGAAAATGGCTTGGTAAACGAAGTTCCACTCGCCAGAGCCATCGATGCTTTTCGTATTCCCATGTCCACCACGTTGCTTCAGGGTCCTCCAGGGGAAGCGCGCCCGACGTGATGACGGCGCACTCGTATGCATCACGAGCCCAGGTGAGCGGTGAAGTTACAGAAACCCGATACTGACTGGGCGAGTCTCTGGAACAGAAGTTCCAGTGCAGCCTTCCTTCTCGATATGTGCCTCGCGCTGAAGCGTAGAGTCGGAGCGAAACATTGCCCGCGGGTCGAAATGCGGGAACTGAAATATCGGCACTGCCAATCGATTCCCAATCGACTGTCACATTCGCCCACGGCCTGCCGTTGCCTCGTCTCTCAGGACCTGCCTCGAGCTTTTTCTGTGTAAATCGAGCCTTCCGGTAACCCGAGCCATCGTTGAATTCGAAGCCTGTGATGACCGCGTGGTCTGGCAGATTAACTTGCTCTTGAATGTCTTGCGGAACGGACCCCGGGTGAATGAGAGCGAATTCCAGGGTGAAATCGACGACGTCCGGGTCGCCGGAGGATTTGACAGTGACCGACGTGAGATTGAGTTTCGGCCCTTCGGCCTCAAGCTCTTCACCCCATACCCGCCCACCGATGAGCACGAGAAGAAGGCCAAGGATAGGGTGCCACGATGAATGAAGCGTCAAAGCATGCCTTTGTGAGTGGGCGAAACCGTAGCAGTCAATGTTGCTGTTGGTCTCTATATGTCATCGGCGGTGGTGTATAAATTTGTCTATTCAGACGCCAAGGCATTCAGCGTCAGTGATGAGAATTTCTTCTCCATCGTTGAACAAGGAGCATCAATAAAAACTTCTGTGAACCTTTGAGTGCGAAGCGGCCTTTGCTCTGGCGATGTGCAGACTTCAACTTTGACATGTTGGAATACGCCGGCGGCGTACTGCACTTCGTCGATGATGACCGGGCGTCACTTGCCGATGCCGGCCATTTCTTGCCGAACCAGAATTGAAAGTCGTCGAAATGCCACCCGCTGCAGCTGGCACGCTGGATGCTTCTTCGCGAATCCCCCTGAATTTTGGCATCACCCCTCGCGGAGTTAAAGATGACCCGTTGGACCTTTGTCGCAACCCTTCTCGCTGCATTCACTTCGTTTGGGGCGCCCATCTTGACCAGCTTCACCCCTACGGCAGGTTCGTTGGGCACGGCGGTGACCATCACCGGCACCAATTTACAAACTGTTACTGAGCTCAAATTAGGCAGTGTCACCACACCGTTTACCATCGTCAGCCCTACCACCATTACCACCACGGTGCCTGATGGTGCTCTCAGCGGCGTGTGGGTGGCCGGAACCTCGACGGGAAGCTCTTCCAATACTTCGGCCAGCTTCACCGTGACCAGTGCCGCGGCGCCAGTTATTTCATCTTTCACCCCGACGTCTGGTTTGAAATTGAGCACCGTCTATCTGACTGGCTCAAACTTCATGGGAACTTCCGCCGTCAAGGTAAACGGCACTTCGTCTTCGTTTAAGGTGGTCAAAGACTCACAACTTCAAGTCACTGTTGCCAGCAACACCTCGGGTCTCATCTCTGTGACCAATACCAAAGGTGCCGCCTCGAGTACTTCCAGTTTCACGGTTGTGCCAAACCCTACCATCACGAGTTTCACACCAACGACAGGTCTCCCCGGCACCACCGTTACTATAGTGGGTACAGGCTTTGATGAAGTCGCTTCAATATCTTTGGGAACCAAATATCAATCGATTGTCACCCGCACCGCGACGTCGATGACCTTCAAGGTTGATTGGGCTTCAGCAACGGGCACTCTGGTGTTGCTCGACAAGGCTGGCACCAATCACAATGCAGGTACTTTCACCGTCGATATGGGTCCAACTCCGACCGTTACCTCGTTCACTCCAACAGCAGATGACTTCGGCAGCACTGTCACCGTCTTTGGCACGAATTTCTATGGAATCAACGAGGTGCTTTTCAGCGGTACCAAAGGCAATTCTCTGATTGTCGATAGCAATGACCGTCTGCGCGTGACAGTTCCGCCGCTGGCGAGCAGTGGCCCAATTACAGTCAGAAAGCCACACAGCAGTGCTACTTCAACTGCATCATTTACAGTTACTGAGACAATCACCGTTCAAGGTTTCTCACCCTTAAGTGGCACTCAAGGCACCCCAGTCACCATCACTGGGGCCCACTTTACTGGAGCGAGCAAGGTCCTCTTCGGAGACAAATCTGCTCCTTTCAGCATTGACAGCGACACGCAAATTACCGCCGCAGTGCCCTCAGGAAGTGTCCCTTCGCTCATCACGGTAGAAGATGCTCACTCCACCGGGAAATCGACCTCGAAGTTTACGGTCACCTCCACTGCAGCTCCGGTCATCATTGATTTTGACCCGCGGAGCGCCAGCTCTCAAACCGTTCGAGTACTGGGTGCGCATTTCACCGGCCTCACCGGAGTCTCTGTGGGGGGAGTTCCCAGCGGCAGCATCGCGGTGCTCAGTGACGTCGAGTTGACCTTTATCCCGCTCGGGCCCGCCACGACCAATTCCATTGTGGTGACGAACTCAGCGGGGTCTGCGACATCCGCCGGGGTTCTCACCATTTACAACCGGCCCACCATCACTTCCTTCTCACCGACAGAAGGGCCTGTCGGAACCGTCGTCTCAATTACTGGCACCGATCTCGACCGAGTCACTCAGGTCTTAATGGGCAATGATTACCCAATATTCAGTGTGGAGAGCGCCACGCACATGAGTGCTCAAATTCAGGGAAGTAGTTCCACAGGAACCATTCGGCTGCTCAGTCCGGCAGGATTCGCGTCCAGCAGTTCGCCATTTACGCTTCTTGCCAGCGGTATTCCAAGCGTTGCCAGCGCTGCGCCCAGCATTGGCTTTGCAAACCGCACTTCAACACTCTTTGGAAATCACTTCGCCACCACATCAAGTGTCACTGTCGGCGGAGTTTCCGTTCCGTTCAAAGTCATCAGCGAACAGCAACTCGCCATCATCCCCAATGTTGCCGTCTCAGGCTCCATTTCCGTCACCAATGGTGCGGGGACTGGAAATTCTTCTGTTTCCTACACAGCGTCTCTTGCTCTTGAACCTCAAATAGTCGGCATCAACCCGAGCAGTGCGGTGGCGGGCAGTACCGTAGTGATTTCCGGAAGTAACTTATCGACGGTTCAGTCTGTACGTTTCGAAGGTGTTGAAGCTGAGTTCTCTTCGGTCACTGATACCGCCATAACGGCGGTCGTCCCTTTATGCCAAACGGGGCAAGTTCTCGTGACCACTTCCAGCGGGAACGACTTAGCGTCATTCACCTGCTTGCCGTCAGCGGTTCCCACCATCTCTGGTTTTGCTCCGCTTTCCGCATGGCCAGAATCGCTGGTGACTCTCACTGGAACCAATCTGAAACAAGTCACTGAAATAAAAATTGGTGGAATTCAGGTGCCGGTGACGATGCGCACAGATGACGCCATCTGGTTCCGAGTTCCAAATGATGCATCGACCGGCCTCATCGAAGTCATCAATGCGCTGGGGACAGCCACTTCGACCCAACCTTTGGTCGTTCTTCCTTTCATAAAGATCACTGGCTACTCGCCTCAAGAGGGCCCACCCGGCACCAAGGTCACCGTGACCGGTACGAATTTCGAACAAGCATTTGGTGTGACGGTGGGCGATGCGTCAGCCTCCTTCGTCGTAGTCGATGCACAAACGTTGACTTTCACCGTGCCCATCAATGCCCGCACTGGGACTCTTCGGGTAATCGCTGAGAATGCAAATGGCCCCTACGGGGGGAGCATTGGGGGACCCTCTACGAGTTCCCTTTTTGTGGTCCTTCCGCTCGACGCGCCGAGCATCACTTCAATTTCGCCCACCCAAGGGGGGCCAGGTTCAACCATTTTCATCACGGGGAAAGGGTTGTCGGGCATCACCACAGTGCGACTGGGAGCCATTCTGCTCAGCGTAACCCCTATCGATGACAGCCTGCTTTCTGTCACGGTGTCCTCGGCAGCGCGCAGCGGCAAAATCACCGTGATCAATGCTCTGGGAACTGCGACGTCTAACGAGACATTTTCCATGTCTCCGGCACCCCGCATCACTTCCACTTCACCCTTTGAAGGCTCAGCGGGAGACACGGTGACCCTCAAAGGTTCAGGGTTGTCGTCAATCACGCAGGTGCTGTTCGGAGCAAGCACTCAAGTGCTGTCAGACCTCAAGGAAGCTCCCTTCACTGTCGTCAGCGACAATGAGCTGACCACCGTCGTGCCCTCGGGCGCACGCTCGCGAATCACTCTCAGCGGAACGAGTGGTCAGACTTCAACCCCGTTCGGAGTGAAGGGAGTGCTGCCGACCATCACCCGTTTCAGCCCCACCGAAGCGGTGCCGTCAACTCAAGTCGTCGTCGAGGGCACTGGGTTCACCGGTACACAAGTCGTTCTTTTGGCCGGTTTCCCAACCGCCTTCACCGTACTCAGCGACACCAGGCTCCGTTTTCAGGCTGGCTCAAGCGCTTGGTCCCAGTCGACCGCACAAATATCAGTGATAACCAGCGGCGGAACGGGGACATCGGCTGCGCTCCTGAAACTCATTCCGCCCCTGAAGATCAGCTTGCTGAGCCCAAACATGGCTGTACCTGGAGAAGAAGTGCGCCTGGTTGGCACTGGCCTCTCGACCGCCACTTCACTCGACTTCGAAGGTGCGCCAGCGCCGTTACTCAATGTCAGCGATACGTCCATCACCACCACGATGCCGCTCGGTGCCGTCCGCGGAGTGTTGCACCTGCGCTCACCCTATGAAGAAGTCACCTTCAATTTCCAAATCAAAAGCCAACAACCTCCGGTCGTGACGGACTTCACTCCGAAGCAAGGAGGCGTGGACACCAACGTCGTTCTGACTGGCAGTGGCTTTGCGGGTGCGACGCTGGTGTTGCTGAATGGCAATTCGGTTCCATTCACTGTGGTCAGTGACACTCAGCTCAACGTCAAACTTTCGTGGTCGCTCATGAGCGGGCCTTTCACAGTCGTCAATTCTGCAGGGAGCGCGCAGTCGAGCGATTCATTCACGGTGGCGCTCATGCCGTTGATTAGCTTTTTTTCACCGCAGGCGGGAAGCCTGGGCCAAAAAGTGAGTGTTGAAGGCAAAAACTTCACCGGTGCGAGCCAGGTGCGCTTTGGGAACAAGCTGGCTGCCTTCACCGTCGTGAGCGACACCAAGCTGACCACTCGCGTTCCAGCCGGTGCCTCAACAAGTGCACTGAGCATCACCACGCAAGGTGGCAGCAATGCGACCAGCGCGTTCTTGGTGCTGGCGCCGACGGCACCCACGCTCACTGGTTTTCTTCCCATTTCTGGAGGACCAGGAACGATGGTGACCATCACTGGAGCTCACTTTACTGGCGTCACCGCAGTTGCGTTCAATGGCGTGCCAGCCAGTGTGGTTGACATCGTGAGCGACACGACACTGAAGGCTCTGGTGCCGGAAGGTGTCACCAACGGCGCGGTCACCGTAGGCAACCCTGCGGGCACCGCGACCTCAGCCGTTGTCTTCACTGTGGTTGAAGTGCCCCGCATCGATTCTGCCTCTCCACTTGCTGGTGAGATGGGTGCCGCTGTAACTCTTGTCGGAGCACGATTCACCGCCGTCACCGGAGTGCGTTTTAACGGTGTCGAAGCGGCTTTCACTCTCGACAGTCCCACCCAGTTGTCGACCAACGTGCCACCAGGAGCCACCAGCGGGCCCATTTCATTGGTGACTGCCGCGGGCAGTACGACATCAACTTTTTCCTTCGAAGTGCTCACCAAGTACTTGCCCAGCATCGCCAACTTTTCTCCGACTGTCGGGCCTCCGGGTACTGAGGTTACGGTGATGGGCAATCACTTCACCGGCGTGCAGAAAGTGACTTTTGGAAGCGCTCCTGCTGCTTTTACAGTCGTCTCTGACGCTGAGCTGCGAGCCACAGTGCCGGTTGGTGCAACCAGCGGCATTCTTTCCATCAGCAATGCGGTGGGCACGGCGCTGACCGTCAGTGCTTTCGAAGTGACTACTCCTCCGCGCATCGACGACTTTTCCCCTCGCTCAGGGCGAACGGGAGATGTCATTGCAATCACAGGCATCGATTTCACTGGAACGACCGCAGTGAAATTCAACGGAGTAGATGCCTCGTTTACCGTTGAATCAGACACACATCTGACAGCCACTGTTCCCTCAGGCACCACCACCGGCTTGGTATCCGTTGTAGGGGTGAAGGGCACCGGGCGCTCCGACCTCGACTTCATCGTTCTCGACCCGCAACAACCTGTGCTGTCGTCGATCAGTCCGACCTTTGGTTCGACTGCCGGCGGTACGCTCATCACGCTGTCTGGAATGGGTTTCGCCAACGGAGCGACAGTGAAATTCGGGTCTGTTGCTGTGGTCGATGTCACTTCTGTTGATGCCACCAGTCTGCAAGTGGTGTCGCCTCCCTTGGGAGCGGGAACGGTTGACGTGGAAGTTCTCAACCCAGACGGTCTGACGACTACGTTGTCAGGGGCGTTTACTGCCATTGCACCGCAAGAAAATGGAGGCATCAGCGCTCCTCCTGAGAACAAACAGACCGATGGCACCGAGGCGAAGAGCTGTGGCTGTTCGACTTCGAGCCCGTTGGACATCTTCCTGTTGATGGGGGCTCTGGGGTTGTTTGTCGTTCGACAGTCTCGGCGAAAAAATGCGGTCGATTATGTGTGAATCATCGCCCAGCCAAGTGGGTCCGCGACATTCGAGCCCGCGCTTTTCTCGTGCGAAGTCCCTCTTTTGAATCAAAGCGAGAATTCTTAGAGCTTGTGAGCGTTCGCGGGCAGTGGAAACCAGGAGGAGCGCTCGAAGGTCATCGGCGTCTTGTGGGCGGGTGCTGAAGTCTCTTCGATCGTTTTTGTTCGATGAGACTTTCAAGAAGAATAATTTTGGTTTGACATGTACAGGCTCCGCTTGAATGAGCAGCGGCCTATGCACGGGTGTCTCCTCGGTCGCGCATGATGCGACTGACGGCCACCTTCCAAATCGACATCTCGCCTGGTGCGAGGCTCGGAACGCGTTACCCACCACGAAGAGCGCGCAGCTCAAGAGCCTCACAATGCGCGGGGAGGTTAAACTTGTTTCGGCCTCAAAAGAGACGTTTGTGAATAGGACACCAGCTCCTTGTGGCGGAGCTGGGCCTCAGACAAATTGCTTAGCGCGAGCTGTTGACCACGCAACGCGCTGCCGCACCGTCAGTACCGCAACGGAGAGGAAGGGTGGGGCGGTTTTTGGGCAAGGCATTGATGAGACGCAGAGCATCAGCTCCACGTGCCACGCTTTGGATGGCCATATGGCTGCCGTTCAGTTCCACGATTGAACCCGAGTACCGGGCTTCGCAGTGGCTCTGCGTACTCCCCTTTTGCTTCGAGCAGTGCACGGTGATGTCGCCCGCAACCAAGTCCTTCAATTGCCCCTTCCAGTACCCTGAGTTGTCAATCTTCTCAGGAGCAATCAGGTCTTCGTAGGCGAGTGCAAGAGCTTGCTTGCCACGGCTCGAGGTTTCAACGAGCGCAGTGAATTGAGAGATGTTCGGGAAAGAGTCATCGACGAGTGACGGGCCAGTGAATTTTACTTCGTTCCCCGTGATGGTGAACGTGTGCTCTCCGGCATGAATGACGAACCCGGTGGCCGTTGCAACGCCAGTCGCAGTTTTCGTCTCGAGAACAATGTTGTTTTCATAGTCTAAAGTGTCGCGCAAGAAGCGGGTGGTTTCGATGTGCACAGCGACCGGGAACGACTCGGCCTCAGTGCCCTCGAATGCGAGGCCGACACTGTTCACCTGAATGTAGACCGAGTCGCGCTCGGTGACATTGTCTTTGGCAAGCAGAGTGGCGAACTCCAGGGCGCGCCCTACTGCTGGCAGTTCGGCAGGGATGGCGTTCGAAAGAGAAACATCGACCTCTTCCATGCCTTCGCCGTCGGTCGAAAGAGAACTGCCTGAACCACAGGAAAAAAGCGTGGCCATCACCGCCACGGGCATCAATAATTTTTGCATTGTATTCCCCTTGAGAAACGCAGTTACGCAGCGCGTTGGTAGGGACCGTCTATGGTGATTGTTGCCACACAACAAGGCGCGGCGGGGGAACAGTTCGTGTCCAAAATGGAAAGCGTCGAGCGTCTTCCCTCGTCGCCCTTTCGCGTGGCTTCTCGATGAGGCTCTCAGATGACGTGGTGTTTTTTCAGTCCTGGTACCCGACTGAAATCGCCGTCGGCATACACCAACGTGGCTGCATAATGGAGTGCCGTCGCTGCGATCCAATTGTCATTTTCTCCGAGACGACGCCCGATGCGTGCCAGCTGACTGTCCAGTGCGCCAGCTCGATAGGCGACCGCTTCTGAGAGTGGAAGCTTTCGAAGTCGACGAAGAAAAAATCGAACAGCATCCTCATCGGTTCCACTCGCGAGTTCCCCAACAGTGACGGTGGAGCAGGCGAGACTCTTGCTCTTGTTGTTCCCTAGGAATGTTCTGACTGGACCCACTCGTTGCTCAGCCAACTCTTGTTCGAGATCAATGAGGCAACTGGTTTCAATGAGTAGCACGTCGAGTCCTCTTTGAAGGTCGCGGCATGAGCTGATTGGCCCGAAGCTGCTTGCGATCTGCAGCAGACAAAACAGACCTTCCCTCAAGCGGCTCAAGGGACTTGAGCCATTCCCCAACCGACTTTGCAGGCTGATTCTCGAGGAGCCGATCAAGGGTGTCACTGTAACTTTCACCGGTCTTTTTGGCTGCCCGCAGTCGTTCTGCGACGTCAATGCGAATAGAGAGTGTTGTGAAGGTCATGCATTAATAATGCATGAGTGCGGCAGGGCGGGCAACGGGGAGACTCGAGGTATTCCCATGAGCACCAATGCCCAACGGCTCGTTCTACTTCCCGCCGTACTCCCGCGACTTACCCAATCGAGCCGTACCGGGCTTCAAAAGCATCGCGTTTGAAAAACACGCGAACTTGCAGCGCCTGTCGGGGCTTTACGCAGCTGTTGGGGCATGTGGGGCAGGTGACCAACGATTCGTCGATCTCGACCGCCAGACAGACCCTCGAACGGCAGGAAGGCCGTTCGAGGGATACACAAAACAGTCTTAGTTGTTCAGTCCCACAATCTTCGCTTGAGAAGGCACGCCAGCCGCGTTCCAAACGAAAACCATATAGAAGCCAGGAGGAGCAACATCAAATGATTCCGGAGCCCTCACCGACACGTTGGTGCCGACCGGAGTCGTAAGCGGGAGCTCGAAGAATCGGGTTTCATTGTTGTAGGTGTGCGTGGCGCCGCCCATACGTACCAACGTGACTCTCGTGATGTTGACGTTCGATTTGACCGTAAACAGATTGTTCCAAGTGAGGGCGGCCGGAGCGTACGTCAGCGAGGGGCGGACCGCAGGGGTGCCGTCTGTATTGTACAGGTATGGGGGGTAGTAGATTTCTCCGTTAGTATTCTTGAGCGGGCCGGGTGCTCCGCCACCGCCGGTGAAGACGCTCCCGTCAGGAAGCAGCATCGAGGTTGAATGGTACAAGCGCGCCAGGGTGGCGCTCGCCGTCATCGTCCATTCTCCGGTTTTTGGGTCCCACATTTCAGACTTGTAGATTGCTTCAGCCTTTGCGGGGTCAACAGGTCCCGCATTGCCCCGGGGCGACCCGCCGTTGAACCACACCTTGCCATCGGCCAGCACAGTCGAGCTCCCGTATTGCCGGTCAGCCGACATCAAGCCTATGGGGGTGACGATAGGCAAAGACCCGTTGATGTCGATGACGAAGACTTTCCTGTCAAGTCGTACAGTCACGATTTTCCCCGGCGCGAACATGACACTGCTCAAAACGGCGGCGCCTGGATCAACGGTGATGGCAGCATTTAAATTATTGACGTACTTCTTCAACAGACCGGTGCCTGCATTACCGGCAGGGTCAAGTTGGTACATCGGCCCTTGATAGGTGAGAATGAATACCTTGCCTTGGGGGTCAACCCAAGCGCGTGGGTAGAGCCAGGAAGAACCGATGGCTCCATAGGCGAACTTATTGTCAGCCGAAGTGAGTGAGTGCCATTGTCCCGTAGTGCTCCGCACCTCAGGAGTAGAGCCGTAGGTTGCCACCGTGGGCGCTTTGGGAGAGCCACCGTCGAGGTTGAAGTCTTTCATCCCTCGCCCGCCGAGCACGAGGTGTTCGTTATTCGGCAGGGTGATGAGCGTAGAATACCAACGCTGAAAATCCATCGGCTGCGAATTGCTCAAGCCGCCGTCAGCCGCATTGTAGACAGTAACGTTATCGATTCCATAATTAATCTCACCGTTGACGTCAGTATCTCCACCGACGAGCAGCGTATTTCCTGAGCCTGGAATGAGTGCCTGCCCGGCGCAGAAGATGTCTGTATGGACTATGTTGCTCTTGGTCGAAAAGTTAGCCCAGGCGGTGCCGGCTGCCTGATTCCAAATCACATAAGACATGTCGGCGCCTTGCGCACCGCTTGTGTCGGTACCATAAGCAAACACAGTGCCATTTGGGTTCAACATGGTTGCGATGGGAATGATTGGCCAAGTGTGACTCGGACCAAACTTTCCTTGAACATGCGCCGCTGGAGTGCCGGTAACGGCAATCGCCGCTTCTTGTTGGTGGTGCCCTTCGTGTGATTCGACCGCAGGCACTGGCGCGTCGTAATCAGCGGCAGTGGCGTAGTCTTCTGGTATTCCTTTGTCGAAAGACGCCTCGAACTCTTCTTGAGCATCGGCGGCGGTTCCGCTTTCAACGGCGCAACCCATCATCAAACCCAGCACACCGCAGGTAACCAATTTCGCGCGGCGCACAAATTTCACCGAGGCACCACGCTTCACTTCCACACCATTTATCTTTTTCACAACGCACTTCCCTTTTTAAATCGTGGTCAACATCAATCAGTCGCAGCACCTCCCTATTCAAGGGGAAGGCCACGGCCCGGGCTGAGTGTTGCTGCTTGCTTAGCCCGCTTAAAATGCGCGCGGCTCAGGGTTCGCCGGTCGTTCGTTTGCTCAACTCGGCAATCAATTGCCGAATGTAAAATCTATGTTCAAAAGACCACACATCACCTGCGGCGTCTTTACACGAAGTGGGGAGCTGGTGCTATTCCTTCAGAAGTGCAGAGGGCCTGAAATGAGATGAGAATCGAGCGTGAACTTCCATAAAAACAAGGACGAAGACACACGGAGGCATCACGGTGTTGAGCGCGCTTTTGGTGACCCATCTTGTCCTGGCGGTTGCGCTGGACTACGGCAAAAAATGGCCGTGTTTTGAGTGTTGATTGGGAATGCCGAGGCTGGCGCCTTAGACTTGGTCACCCGCCAAAACATTAATCTGCGGAATGCGGGTATCAAGAGAGCCATTCGTGCTGTTGCCCAGCTTCCTGTAATAGGTATCAGCATTCGAAAGCGTGGCACCAACGCCACCCCCCCCTCATGTCGGCAAAGTGATTGATGGTGGGCCACTGGGCGAGGTCGCAAGGCCGCATCGAATGGGCCTACCCACTTGGTTCGAGCTGTTGTTTCTCTGGCTTTAATGCATAAGGCAGCCACCGTGAGTCGCCGTACTGACGCAGATGCAGCGCAGACTCGCCCTCAGTGGGTTACGCCAGAGGGCTTGACCGTCGATAGCGTCTTGGGCCCTGGCGGCGCACTGGCGGCAGCGTTGCCCGGCTACGAACATCGCCCTCCTCAACTCGAAATGGCTCGCGCGGTAGCACATGCGCTGAGGGAGCGGCGCTTCCTCTTGGCAGAAGCGGGGACGGGTACAGGTAAGACATTGGCCTATTTGGTGCCCGCCGTCCTGTCGGGGAAACGCGTCATCATTTCCACCGCGACGCGCACGCTGCAGGAACAAATCTTTCTCAAAGATTTGCCCTTGCTCAGAGACCAAGTGGGGTTGCCTGTGACTGCGGCGTTGCTCAAAGGGCGCAGTAATTATTTGTGTGCTCACCGTTTTGAGCGCTTTGAAAAACAGCCTCTTTTTGCGACGGTCAATGATGCGGAACACTGGGAAGCATTTCAGGAATGGGCATATCAAACACAGACAGGAGATCGCAGCGAAACCCAGCTGCCTGACCAGTGGTCGACCTGGTCTCAAGTTTCTACCACGTCGGATTCTTGTACTGGCGCCCGGTGTCCTCTCTATGAATCGTGCTTTGTCACAAGGGCCCGACGCGAGGCAGCAGAGTGCCAACTGATTGTCGTAAACCACGCACTCTTTTTTGCTGATTTAGCACTCAAACTCCGAGGGGGAATCGAGTTCGAGCTCGGCGTACTGCCGCCCTACGACGCGGTTGTATTTGACGAGGCGCACGCGCTTGAAGATGTGGCGACCGAATATTTTGGTCTCACCTCTTCGTCGGGTCGTTTAGCCACCTTGGCCACTGATGTGTTGACGCACGTTCCTCCGCAAGACACGCGGGCGGCTCCGCTTTTGGCGATGGCGTTAGAACTCCGCACGCGCTCTGAACTGTTTTTCACTCACGTGGCCGAATTGCTATTTCCCGCCACCCTCGAACTGGGGGAAGGGAAGGCGCAGGTCGACTTGCGGTTGCTACCGGAATCTCTTCAGGAGGCCAAACCAGAAGCAGCATTGGTGTTGGAAACGCTCGGAGCCATTACGGCGTTATGCCCAGAAGATGATGCAGAGTTGGGTGCATTTCATCGTCGGGCCCTCGAAGCAAAGACAGCCTTAAGCGGAGTCCTCAATGCAGATAATCCAAGCCAGGTGTATTGGGCAAGTACGCGGGGTCGAACGCTCTCATTGCGAGTTGCTCCTATTGATGTGGGCCAGTCGTTAGCGACGTTTCTGTATGACTCAGTAGACAGCGTTATTTTCACCTCAGCAACCTTGCAAACCGCTTCTTCTCGAGGAGGTGACTTCAGTTTTGTGGTCGCGCGTCTGGGTTTGGCAGACCGCCAGTGGGACTCGCTTCGGGTAGATTCACCTTTCGATTACCGACGTCAGGCACTTCTATATGTGCCGCAACATTTGCCTGAGCCTTCCAGCCCTGACTGGACGCTGCACTTTGCTCGCGAAGTGTATCAATTACTCAAATTGTCCCAGGGTCGCGCCTTTGTCCTATTCACCTCGCTTAAACACATGGACGGCGTGCATGCATTGGTCGCTCCACACCTTGAGGTGCAGGTGCTCAAACAGGGCGATGCGCCTCGTCGAGCACTCTTAGATAAGTTTTTAGAGCAACCGTCTGTCTTGTTTGCTTCGCAGAGTTTTTGGGAAGGCGTCGATGTGCCCGGTGATGCGCTCTCAATGGTTATCATTGACCGACTGCCTTTTGCGCCACCCAATGAGCCACTTCAAGCCGCGAGAATGGATGCAGTGCGCGCCGCCGGTGGGAGACCGTTTGATGAGTATCAAGTTCCCCAAGCTGCGTTGGGTTTGCGACAAGGGTTTGGGCGCTTAATTCGTACCGCCCAGGACCGAGGCGTGGTTGCTATTGGCGATGTGCGGGTGCTGCGTAAAGCGTATGGAGTACGATTTTTGGCAAGCCTGCCTGATGTGCCCAAGGTGGGTCGGTTTCATGAAGTGCGTCAGTGGTGGGGGAATGTCTGGCCATAGCGCGTTTTGCAACCGACCAAAAAACGCCATATATGTCATGCATGCATCACGCTCGATGCACGTCACTTCCGCACAGTAAAACTCGTTGGTAGCCCCCGCCTCATTCCTCTCGATGGCCCACTGCTTTAAGTGACCCGATGAGCGCATATGCCCACGTCAACAGACACGTAGGCATCAGTACGCAGATGTCGACACTGAAAATCGTGATTCGGCTGCTTACGGTTACTCTGGCGGTTGATTTTTGCCCATGCGGACAAAGACGAATTCCAGCGCGCACAAGCTCGACGAGCCCGCTGCGATAGCTCCATCTCCCGTAGGCAGATTTTCGGCCTTGGTGGTGTTGCCTGGTGGGTTTGAAAACCATTGGCTCCCTGAGTTTGGAGAAGCCGTCGTTGGCAGTGCGAGTGATGCCGACATTCGCATTCAGTCAAATTCCGTCGCCCCGTACCATGCGGTTGTTCGAATTGGCGCGGAACTGCAGGTCGAAGTGCTCGATGCAAATGCAGAGATATGGCTTCAAGGAACCGCGAAAAAACGCGGGCAATTGATGGCGCTCGCGCCCGGAGAACCCATCAAGATGGGCGAAGCGCTGTTGGTCATTCAGCGCCCCGTACCCAACGCCTTACGGCGCATTTGGTCGCACGGGTATTTCACTGCCCGCATTGAAGAAGAATGCGACCGCGCCGAACGAACTCGTACTCGATTTTCTTTGGTTCGTATTCGGTGTGACCCGACCGCATCGGCGCTGGCTATCGAAGAAATTCTCGCTAATACGTTGCGCATCGTAGACATCGTCGGCAACTACCTGCCGGGTGAATACGAAGTACTGCTGCCCGAAACAGCTGGGCCAGGTACACAGACGGTGATCGAGCGCATCGCGGCTCGTCTAGCCGATTCAAAAATTGAGGCACAGATTGGAGTCGCCAGTTTTCCGGTAGATGGCCGCAGCGGCGATGTACTTTTAGAAAAAGCCAGTGGCAAGAAGCAGCGCTCAAGCCCGAGTGGAATTGTCGATGGTTCGGTGATGGGCAAGCTTCATGAAATGGTCAACCGCATCGCCCAAAGCGAAATCAATGTGTTGATTCTGGGCGAAACAGGCGTGGGCAAGGAGCGGCTGGCGGAAATGGTGCACCAGCTTTCGCCCCGGCGCGACCACCCGATGTTGCGACTCAATTGTGCCGCTTTGACCGAGACACTTTTAGAAAGCGAGTTATTTGGTCACGAACGCGGCGCATTCACCGGTGCCGTACAGGCCAAGCAAGGGTTGCTCGAAACGGCCAACGGCGGCACCGTGTTTCTCGATGAAATTGGTGAATTACCCCCCTCGACGCAGGCGAAATTATTGCGAGTGATTGAAGAGCGGCAAGTGCTCCGAGTGGGTGCCATTAAAGTGAGAAATATCGATGTTCGATTTATTTCTGCAACCAATCGCGATTTAGAAGTGGAAGCCAGTCGCAATACATTTCGAGCCGATTTGTATTTTCGATTGAACGGCGTATCCATCAACATTCCCCCGTTGCGAGAACGGGTGTCAGAAATCGCCGGCCTGGCTAAAGCATTCGTCACCGAGGCGGCTGAGAAGATGAAACGCAGTCATGTACCTACCATCGCTCCGGTGGCGATGAGTTTGTTGGAAAAGTACAGTTGGCCGGGCAATATTCGTGAATTGCGAAACGTGGTTGAAAGGGCGTTGGTATTGTGTGGGCAAGACGCCATCGACCTCGACGATATCCCTGTTGAAAACCTCACCACCCGATTTGCACCGCGCACTGTTTCCCGGCCTTCGCGGGCAATACCGGAAGCAGCTGAACCACAGCTGCCCAAGCTGGTGGCGCTGAGCTCAACGACCGCGTTCCCCGTCGCTGCGTCGGCTGATGAAAGCCCCATTCCGAAACAACCTTTGCGGCTTGATGTGCAACGCCAAGTCGCAACATATGAAAAGGAACGAATCATCGAGGCGCTCAATGCGTGTGCGGGTAATCAAACGGCGGCTGCGAAAAAATTGGGAATATCGCGACGCGCGTTGGTCACTCGGCTTGATACCTACCACATTCCGCGGCCCAGAAAGCGCTGAGAGACCATGCGTTGCCAGACTTGTGGCCGCCGGCTCGAGCCCACTGAGTTTCGTTGTCCTGAGCATGGTGTCGCCGCTGCGCCTGCGACTGGGGGGGCTCCTCAAATTATTCCCCCGATGCCGACGCTCAGTGGGCTTCGGGTGGAAAGCGTGCTGGGCATCGGTGGCTTTGCCACTGTTTTTGGGGCACGCCGACTCGATGACAACTCTCAAGTAGCCATCAAGCTTGCGCATCAAGATGTGTTTGCAGAAAGAGGGCTGCAAAACGAGGCACAGGCCATGGGGCGCATCGGGCCACCTGCGGTGCCTCAGGTGTACCAAATCGGAATTTTACCGTCGGGCGAGCATTATTTGACGCTTGAATTTGTCTCAGGGAAAACATTGGCAGAACGTCTAACTGCCCCTTGGGCGATGGAAGCCTTTTTGGCCAAGGCGAAGGAATTGTTAAAGGCAATCGAACTCATTCATTCACGCGGTGTCGTTCACTGCGATCTCAAACCAGAGAATATTTTTGTCGATGATGGAGTGCGCGTGCTTGATTTTGGTTTGGCTCGGTTTATTGCAGACCCGACTCAGGCCACTACAGCTTCAACCAATGAATTGGCGGGCACGGCAGAGTATATGGCGCCCGAGCAATGTCATGACAAACCCATCGTCGGCACCCCGGCTGATATCTATGCGGTGGGAATCATATTCTACGAGATGCTCACCGGGCGCGTGCCATTTTGGGGTTCAGCTGCGCAAGTACGACAAGCCCATCTGAGTCATCGGCCTCCGAGGCCAAGTTCGTTCTCAGCCATTTCACCAAAGCTCGAAGAATGGGTGTTGCAGTGTTTGGCGAAAGACCCAGCTCAAAGGCCCACCGCCAGTCAATTGAGCGCTGGGTTTGCGAAACTTGTTCAACTTGAAGCGGTCCCAGAGCTCACCCCGCGGCCGGCTATTGCTCCAGTGG
>JAYUVR010000135.1:0-10913 GCA_043753955.1 Archangium sp.
GATTGAGCGTTTTGACGCCGAGTGAAGGAAAACAGGTGAGTATTTGGTGGTGGGCCGCGGGGTATTTCGCGGCGTACGCACCGTATTCAGCACTCACCAAAGCGCTTTCAGAGGGCAGGCTCGGCGAACGGGTGCCGGGCAACACCATTTTACCGCTGTCGACCCTGGCTTCATTGATTGCCATGGTGCTCTTTCTCGGGGCTACGGGGTGGTGGCGAAGCGCAGGGCGAAAGCAGATAGGGCCTTTTTCTTTGCCCTTTCCCACCCGGTGGACCGCACTTTCAGGCTTGTGCGGGGCGACCATTCTGACGACTACGACGCTGGCCTACACCATCGACGGCGTCAGCATTGTTTTTATGATGTTGCTCCTGCGCGGGGGAATGCTCGCGATGGCTCCGGCGGTTGATTGGATTTCGGGTCGTAAGGTGCAGTGGATTTCGTGGGTGGCTACAGGCCTTACTTTGAGCTCGCTGCTGGTGACGTTGATCGATCGCGATGAGTCTTTTGCGCTGCCGGTGATTGGGCTCATCGATGTGGGTGCGTACCTGACGGCCTATTTTGTGAGGCTGCGTTTCATGTCGAAGTTGGCCAAGAGCGATTCTTTGGAAGTGACGCGTCGCTACTTTGTTGAAGAGCAATTGGTGTCGACGCCGGCCGCATTCTTGGGCTTGGCCGTTTTGGCCGTCATCGGAGGCGGCGCTTTTGATGATATTCGTCGCGGGTTTGTCGAATTGCCGTTCAGCAAGCAGGCCTTGTGGGCATTGGGAATTGGCATTCTTTCCCAAGGCACCGGCGTTTTTGGAGCGTTGGTGTTGCTCGATAAACGAGAGAATTCCTTTTCGGTGCCTGTAAATCGGGCCTCAAGTTTGTTGGCGGGAGTGGTGGCAACGCTGACGCTGTGGGCGTTAGGGGAAGGCAAGCCCCTCGACTGGCGTGAGGCCGTGGGAGCGGGGTTGGTCATCAGTGCGATTGTGGTGCTGAGTGTTTCTTCAGTATTTCAAAAGAGAATTGTCCGGTGAGAGTCGCGCATGAGAGTGAACTTTGCTAACCCCTGGCCCGTAAGCACAGGCATCGGTCGGCCGGGTTCCAAGAGGAGATTCCACATGGGTGCGAGTTTGGTTTCATTGGTCGTAGTGCTGTCGATGAACAGTGCTGCTGCCCCTTCTGCTGCTGCCAAAGCGGCTTTTGAAAAGGGAGAAGCCGCACTCGCGGCCTCGAAACTCGACGAAGCTGCAACGGCATACCAAGAGGCCATCAAAGCTTCGCCTGGGTACGCGCCTGCGCTCAACGGGTACGGGAGCGTGCTTTTTAAACAAAAGAAATCTACTGAGGCTATCGCCCAATTCAGGTCCGCCGCCGATGCTGACCCCACCTTTAAGCTCGCCTGGTTTAATTTGGGGTACGCGGCACGCAAGTCATCAGACTTTCCTGCGGCTGCTCAGGCGTATGAAAAATACACGCAGCTCGATGCCAATGACCCCGATGGTTTCTACGGCCTGGCTGAGTCGTACAAAGGGGCCGGGCAAAACGACAAGGCCATCGTTGCCTATGAGAATTACCTCAAGAAAGAGAGCCGAGCTACCGAGCAAAAGTGGGTGGACAAGGCTCGAGAGTCTTTAGTGGCATTACGATCAGTCTCCCAGGGGGCAGCGCCGGAGCCAGTGGCCGCTCCGACTCCAACAGTGGTTGTTCCTCCACCTGCGCCTGCTCCGATAGTGAACAAGGTTGCCGAGGGCGACAAATTTTGGGCTGAGAAGAAATACCGCGAAGCCAGCTTGGCTTACCAAGAGGCCGTGAATGCCAACCCGAATGACGTCGAGTCGCTGTTTAAGCTTGGCAATACGTACGCGGTGCTCGGCAACTACTCGCAAGCCATCGACCGTTGGACCAAGGTTCAACAAGTTTCCCCTGACGCGGCGGTAAAAAAGAGCGCTGCAGACAACATCGCCCGTGCGCAGCAAAAGATGAATGCAGCGTCGGGTAGTACGCCGACAGAGCAGCCCAAAACCGCGGTGCCTGACTCGTCGAAAGCTCAGGCTCGCCAGTATTACGAGAGCGGAGTGCAACTGATTGGGCAGCGTCGTTATGGTGAAGCACTCAATTATCTCAACGAGAGCCTCAAACTCGAACCCAGCCTCACGGTAGGTTACGTGGCTCGTGGTTCGACGCTCATTGGCCTTCGTCGCTTTGCCGAGTCAGCGGTCGATTACCAATACGCGCTCAAACTTGACCCGGCGCGTTCTGATGCACTCTATGGCTTGGCCGAGGCGTACCGAGGCATGAATCGCGTCGATGATGCGCGCACGTATTACCAACGCTACATCGCCTCCACGGCCGCCGATGTTCGGCCCGAGCTCCAGACAGACGCTCGCACCAAATTGAGTCAGCTTCGTTAACGACATGAATACAGACATCAAAGCCATCACTGATGCGGTTCAACGAGAGTCCTCTTTCATTGAACCTCTGTTTTTCGAAACTTCAAAAGTCATCGTGGGTCAGAAGCCCATGCTTGAGCGGCTTCTCATTGGGTTGTTGTGCAATGGGCACGTTTTGCTCGAAGGCGTGCCGGGCTTAGCCAAGACGCTCACGGTGCGCACTTTTGCCGATGCCATTTCGGCACAATTTCAGCGCATTCAGTTCACGCCCGACTTGTTGCCTGCCGACGTGGTGGGCACCGTTATATACAATCAGCAGACCGCCAGTTTCGCGGTGCGCAAAGGGCCCATTTTTTCGAACGTGGTGCTCGCCGACGAAATCAATCGCGCTCCGGCCAAAGTGCAGTCGGCCTTGCTCGAATCGATGCAAGAGCGGCAAGTGACGATTGGGAACAATACCTTTCCGTTGCCGTCACCTTTCTTGGTGTTGGCCACCCAAAACCCCATTGAGCAAGAAGGCACCTACCCGTTGCCTGAGGCGCAAGTCGACCGCTTCATGCTCAAGGTGAAAGTGGGTTACCCCACTCGCGAAGAAGAAAAAGAGATTCTCAATAAGATGACGGGTGATGCGGTGCCCAAGGCGCAGAAGGTGATTACCACTGAGCACATCGCCAGCGCTCGCACAGTGATGAACGGCATCTACGTCGACGAAAAGGTGAAGGACTACATCTTGTCGTTGGTATTCGCGACTCGTGAGCCCCTCAAATACGGGCTCAAAGATTTACCCGATTTTATTCAATACGGAGCCAGCCCTCGCGCCACCATCGCGCTCACTCAAGCAGCGAAGGCCCACGCATTTTTGCGGCACCGTGGTTTTGTGACGCCTGAAGATGTGAAGGCTATGGGGCTTGATGTTTTGCGCCACCGCATTTCACTGACCTACGAAGCCGAGGCTGAAGAGCTCACCACTGAGCGCATCATTCAGCGCATCTTCGAGCGAGTCGAAGTTCCTTAAAGAAGCCATGCTTCCGCGCGAACTGATCAAGCGCATTCGGCGCATGGAAATCACCACTCGTAAGGTGGTCTCGTCGGTGCTCTCTGGGCAGTATCACTCGGTCTTCAAGGGCCGGGGCATGGCCTTCTCAGAAGTGCGTCAGTACCAGCCCGGCGATGAAGTGCGCACCATCGACTGGAATGTGACTGCGCGCATGAATGATGCGTACGTCAAAGTTTTTACTGAAGAGCGCGAACTGACGGTGATGTTACTGGTCGATGTCTCGGCCTCTGGCATTTTCGGGAGCGGTGAGCGGAGTAAGGCCGAGCTGAGCGCTGAGGTGGCCGCCCAAATCGCTTTTTCAGCGATTTCGAACAATGACCGAGTGGGCTTGGTGTTGTTTTCTGATCGCATCGAAAAAGTGGTTCCACCTCGCAAGGGCAGAAGCCATGTGCTGAGGCTGGTGACAGACATTCTCACCACCAAGCCTAAAGGGCAGGGCACCAATCTCAACGAAGCGCTCACGTATTTGTCTCATGTGGCGAAGCGAAAGACGGTCACGTTTCTCGTCTCAGACTTCTTGGCCTCTGACTACGAAAAGGGAATGCGCATTGTCGGCCGCAAGCATGACTTGGTGCCGGTGGTGGTGGCTGACCCTTTCGAGGAAAAATTCCCTTCGTTGGGCATTATCGACCTCGAAGATCCAGAGACTTTGGAGCGCATGACTGTCGATACTTCTGACCCTCGAGTTCGGGGTCGATTTCAGAAGTACATGAGCGGCCGGAGAGACGAGCGGAATAAGCTCTTCAAGCGGTTGCAGCTCGATTCCGTCGAGCTGCGGGCGCATGAGGAATATGCGATGGCACTGCAGAAATTCTTCACTGCGCGGGCTCGGCGAATGGGCGCGTAGAAGTTAGTTCGAGCGCCGACGCGGCGGAATAGGCGCCGGAGGTTGAGCGGTGCGTGGATCTTCCGGCCAGCTGTGTCTTGGGTATTGGCGCATCAATTCTTTGCGGACAGCGGGGTAGTGACGGTCCCAAAAGCCGGCGAGGTCGGTGGTGACTTGTACCGCGTTGTGATTCGGGGCGAGCAAATGCAACACCAAAGGTGTGCGGCCGACCATCGGCCCTTTGGTGAGTCCGAAGAAGTCTTGCAGTCGTGACTCGACCCAGGGAGGCTTTCCGGGTTCCCAATTCACTTTGACTGAGCGACCTCCGGGGAGCGTGATGCGGTCTGGCGCTTCTTTGGAAAGCAGCTGCGTCTGTTGCGGAGTCAGACGGGCATTGAGGAACTCGAGCAACTGAGCTTCTTCGAGTTCCTTAAATGACTTGAGGCCGTCACACAGCATGCGCAGAGCGTCTTTGATGAATTCAGAATCAGCGCTTGGAAATTGAGCTTCGGGGTAGCCCAAGCGAAGTGTTTCGATTCTGCACTGCCAGTGACTCAAGCGTTCAGCGTCGGCAAAATTCTGCGTGCCTGCAGATAAAGCGTGTTCAGCCAGCAGCGTGCTGGCCTCTGCGCTCGGTGGTGCACTTTGCCGCGTCTCTTCAAGGGTGAGATTGCCGTAAGTGAGGCGGGTGACGCGGTCGACGCGTTTGGCTGTTTCGTTCCATTCGAGGCGGTCGACCTCGCCCAAGGCATCTGGGGCCACTTCGAGCAACCATTCAGGGTCAACTCGGCTGGCGAGGCGAACGACGACGCCGCCCTTCTTTTCTTCGGCATCAATCGCCACCATCAATTCTGCGTCGTGCACCACAGAGGCAGGGTCAAGGGAAGCTGAGCCTCCAGCGCTGAGAACGAGTTCCGGAGCGCGCGGCCGTCTGCGCTTGGCCACTCGGTCAGGGTAGCCGGCGAGAATAGAACGAAGCACCGCAGTCTCGCGCTCGGCGTTGGTGCGTGGAGCATTGTTGCGGTCGCCGGCAAGAATTCGGGAAAGTTGGTTGACGACGCGTTCAACCGAACTGACTGCTTTTGCATCGAGACCCGCTTGACGAATGCCGCCTCGCTGGCCTTGCTCGTAACGTTCCAGAAGTTCCAACACATCTGATGGTCCGCTCTGCGCATGTGCGGAGGAGGCGCCAGAGCCAAAACGAGCGCGCGTTTCTTGGCGAATGTCACGTTCACTTAAGAGCGCTGCCACCGTTGCCCCATCGCGGCCGACCCCCAAGTTTTCGGCTTCAACCACGAGGCGAGCTAGGCGGGGGTGGAGTGGAAACTGAAGGAGACGGCGGCCGATGCGAGTCAATTCTCCATTGGGCTCGATGGCAGAAAGTGCTCGGAGCAATGTGTCTGCGGCCTCGAGAGAAGAGGGAGCCGGGGCTTCAAAGAAGCGAAAATCGTCGAGGCGGGTGATGCCCATGGAACGAAGGGCGAGAGCTGATTCGGTAAAATCGAGGCGACGAATTTCGGGCACGTCTGTCGAGGGGCGGCCTTCGAAATCACCTCGAGTATAGAGGCGAAGACATGTGCCTGCTCGGGTTCGGCCTGCACGCCCTGCGCGTTGAGTGGCCGATGCTTTTGAAATCTTCGCCAACTTGAGCGTGGGCATTCCCGACCAAGGGGAGTGTGCAGCCACTCGGGCCAGCCCGCAATCGACTACCGCGGCAACGCCATCGATGGTGACGGAGGTTTCAGCGACGTTGGTGGAAAGAATGATTTTTCGTTTCGCTGAAGGTTTGAGTGCTCGATCTTGCTCGGCGCTGGGGAGATCTCCATGCAGCACATGCAACTCGAGTCCTTGCCGTTGGGCGAAGTCGGCACAGGTTTCTTGAGCTCTTCGTATTTCTCCAGCGCCGGGTAAGAACACGAGTACGTGCCCATCGAGGTCGGCCTGAACCAGGCGCTTGAGTGCAGCGAGCACTTGTTGATCAAGATGCCTGTCGTCGTCGCGTTCTAAGTACTCGAGCGCGACTTCAAATCGGCGGCCTTCACTGCGCATGGTGGGGGCGTCGTCGAGCCACTTGGCAATAGGCGCTGCATCAAGGGTGGCTGACATGACCATCAGTTTGAGATCTGGCCTGCTTCCACATTGAAGCCGTCGCAGCATCGCCAGGGCCAAGTCGCCAGCCAAGTGACGCTCGTGAAATTCATCGAGCACGACGGCACCGACGTCGCGCAACAGTGGGTCGCCTACGAGTTTGCGAGTGAGAATGCCCTCGGTGACAAAACGCAGCCGGGTACGCTTGCTGGAGACATCTTCAAAGCGCACTTGGTAGCCGACGGTGTCTCCGATTCGTTGTCCGAGTTCTTCAGCGACGCGCGTGGCGGCCAGGCGGGTGGCCAAGCGACGAGGCTGCAATACGATGATTTCTTTGTCTTGTGCGAGCCCGGCTTGAAGGAGCGCAGCGGGCACTCGAGTCGTCTTCCCGGCCCCAGGAGGCGCTTCCAGCACCAGCGCTTGGTGAGTGCGTAGCGCACCCGTGATTTGGGGGAGCAATTCATCGATGGGCAGCTTCGTCGTCACAGATCTGCCCGATATCTGGAGCTTGTCGATGAGTCGAGCGAGGGCCTGCGCCTATTTTTCGCGTCGTTGGTCCACCGAGGGTGACAAACGCTGGAAAGTGGTTAAATGCAGTTGAGTCATTTGTTCTTTGAAAATTTGGGGGCGACAAGGTTTCGACGGGGGCAAAGAGGCTCCTGGTCGCGTGTCGAGTGGGCTCACACACTCGTAAATACAAGAGAGCAAAAACCACAAAAGCCAACGACAACGTTGAGCTTGCGCTGGCCGCCTAAAAAACGGTCACTGCACGGTCGCTTCACCTTCTGCCTGTGAGGTGAAGGTCGGCCGCCATAATGCAGGCTGGTTCTCTTTGAGCCTGAGTGAAGAGAATGAGATTAATTCAGGACCGGCTTCTCATCATCCAGTCCGAAAGAGGGTGAGAGGCTTCAATTAAAAATTCGGACTACACACGTAGTGACTTGGAACTGAAGGCTTTCGGACCCGGGTTCGATTCCCGGCGCCTCCACTTAGAAACAGTACAGTTGTGTCTTTTGTTGTGCAACTGCATCCTTAAGTCATTTAAATCACGTGTTTGACTGTGTGTTGACGTCTTTCGGGGTCTTGTTTTGTATGTCCTAGTCCATTAAACCTGGGGTTACTGGTGGTGGAATCGCCAGAAACGAAACTGGGGATATCGGAAATGGCTCGGGGCATCAATCGGCTGACTGACCTTGAAGTGAAGTCGTGGATAAAAAATCCCGCGCGTACTCCGAAGAAACTCTTCGACGGCGACGGGCTGTTTCTCACGATGACCCCCAGCGGAACTGCTGTGTGGCGACTTCGTTATCGCCTCGGTGCTCGAGATGCCGTTTTTTCAATTGGGAAGCATTCCGACGTCAGTCTGAAACAGGCACGTGAAGAACGCGATGCAGCACGTGCATTGCTTCGACAGGGCAAAGACCCAGTAGTGATGCGGCAGGTGGACCGAGCAAAAATTCTGGCGCAACAGGGCAACACTCTCGCTGAAATTGGCGAAGCATGGCTCGCTCAGAAAAAAGGCGGCTGGAGTGAAGCTCATTACATGACGACGTCTGAGACGTTCGAGCGTCATGTTACCAAGTACATCGGGCGACTTCCGATTCAAGAGTGCAGTCATGCACTGATTGCCACTGTGGTGGAGCGCCTCGGAGAGCGCGTCGACACTGCGCAGAAGGTTCGACAGATTCTTGCCGGCGTCTTTCGCTACGCGCAAGCCAAAGGAAAATTCGTCGGAGAGAACCCTGCAGATGCTGCTCGTGAAGTCATTGGCAGAAGGAAACTGAAAGGCCGCCGCGCCGCGTTCACCACGTGGCCCGAACTTGGTGACCTCCTTCGTCGAGCTGAATCAGCCAACCTCACATCAGCGGTGCGCATGGCCCACCGCCTGTGCGCGTTTACCGCAGCTCGCATTGGAAACGTCATCAGCGCACAATGGACTGAGTTCGACCTCAACGCTGAGCCACCACTTTGGGTAATCCCTCGAGCGAAGATGAAGTCCCAAGACCGGCACTTCGACCACAAAGTGATTCTGGGAAAACAGATCGCCGACGAACTCCGAGCCTGGAGCGCAGCAACGGAAGGCGAGGGTTACCTCTTCCCAGCCGTCGCAGGCGGCCAAGAGTTCATCAGCTCCGAGTCCGTTTCGAAGGCGTACAGAGTTACGTTGAAGCTCGCCGACAAACATTCGCCCCACGGTTGGCGTTCAGCATTTTCCACGTTGGCTCGAGACAACGGCTTTGACCGCGAGGCTGTCGAGCTCGCGCTTGACCATGTGCATGACAACGACGTTGCGCGAGCCTACGACCGAGGTGAGCGACTTGATCTCCGTGTGGAGTTGGCAACATGGTGGAATGAGCAATTGATGAAGGCGCAGCGGGGTGAACTGTGAACGAGAAGCCTTGGTCCAGACTTGGAGAGCGAAACGTGGCCGAGATGGTCAGACTTGCCGACTCAGGCAACACTGACGCTGGGCGAAAGTTGCTCGAACTGGCTGCGACTTGCCTTCGAGATGACCAGCCGGTGCCTACAGCGCTTCGAACATGGCTTGCTGCCCGATTGTTTGCTGTCGTTGAGGAACCGCGGGAATCGGGAAGGTTGTTGCGGGTAACACCACAAGCCCACAAACCTCCAGATTTCTCCAATGACATGCAGGCAAGATTGGCTCACGAAGCATTTGAAGAGAGGGTGGCGTGGGCAGCTTTTCATGCTGTGAACTCGGGCGAGGGGCCTACGAAACTAAACGCCGAGGGCGACGACACTGCGTTTGAGGTGGTCGCGACGTGGGCAAGCAGTAGCGAACGAGTGTGCACCGCTGGCCAAGTACGCCGCTGGTACGAAAAGCGACGGAGGTCGATACGCGATCACCAAGATGAAATCGACCAAATCACTAAAGAACTCGAGAGCTTGCCCCGGCCCCACGAAGTAGGGGGGAGTTAGCGTGGTCTCAGGTTGTTTCGGAATACGTCACAACCATCCTCAGACACCGGCTGAGGAGCCTGAATGTTACCGACGAAGACAGAACAGTATGTCGATGTAATTAGAGAGCGAAATACAGTCAAAGAAGCACAAGCAATTCTTCGCATCTCGCACGCCAGTTTTTACGACCGCGTGAAGCGGGGCCAGCTGCGCCTGACGAAAGACGGCAAGCGGAGCTTCGTTACGCGTCAGGAGCTCCAGCGGTACCTCTCTGCAGGCGAATCCTCCCACTGAAAAGGCTCGAGCCCCAAGGCGCGGCTTTCGAAGGGCATGCGCGATGGGGCTCGTAGACAACCAATGATTTCTGACGAACTTAACAATAAGCCAACCCTAACACAATTGCTCGAGGCAGCTCTTCAGTACGCCTCGTTAGGCTGGCTGGTTTTCCCTTGCTGGGGAATTGTCAGCGACGAGTCAGGAAGAGGCTGCGCTTGTCCTCTTGGTGCTGCCTGCCAAAGCCCTGGCAAACACCCAATTACAAAGAAGGGTTTCAAGGAAGCGACGACCAATCGAGAGTTGATTTTGCGCTGGTGGACAAGCCATCCAAACGCCAACGTTGCAGTCGCAACCGGCAGCGAGTCGGGGCTGGTTGTAATTGACCTCGACGTCAAAAATGGTGTGGACGGCGTCGATTCGCTTAAAGCTCTGGGTCCAGTTCCTCAAACCCTAACTGTAAGGACGGGAAGCGGGGGACTACATCTCTATTACAAGCATCCTGGCGGCACCGTTTCGAATTCAGCCCGCAAATTGGGACCTGGAATCGATGTCCGTGGAGACGGTGGCTATGTAATCGCACCGCCCAGCGTTCACATTTCAGGCGGGGTCTACTTCCATGAAAGCTGAAGACGTCGCGCGATTGCCGGCAAATCTCCTCGAGTTGCTCCGGCCGGAAGTAGTCCGTATAGAGCAGCGGAAACCCGGCTTCGAATTCAGCGACCCTCGCGTTGAGAAATTCAATTCTGAGAACCCCATCGATTTCAGCACTCGCAGCTGCCCCATGTGTGGTCATCACGGTTGCTTTGGTCCGCTCGACGGCAACAAAGAACGCTGGGCATGTTTCTCATCCGACCATACGGAGGGCGGTGTTCGCGGCGATCAATGCGCGCACGGCGACGCTGTTGACATTGCTGCGTATGCGGCCGGCATGTCATCAGGAGAGTTCATTCAAAGGTTGCCACAGGTTGACGTGCTTGCCTTGGCGAAAGACATCATCGACGCGTGGCACAACGCAGGCTCACGAGAAGACAGCATCAGCGCGCTCGTCGAGAGTGTGGCTCGGCTCCTGAGACCAGGTGTTGCGTCTGTCCAACACGAGTTGATTGTCAAAGCACTCGTGGCAGCTACTGGTATCGCTGCTCGAAAACTAGGACTACCGCCGCCCGTTGATTTGGCGAAGCGTGCAGCGATTGAAGAGCGCCGCGGAGACTTGTCTAAGTGTGTTGATTTGAAGGCGCCCCTTGCCACTGCACGGCAATTCCAAGCGTCAACTACAGACAAGTCAGGGTTCCCAGAATACATCTTTTACCAAAACGAGATTTACGGCGCGGGGGAGTCACACTACGAGCCCACTCCTGAAGTGGAATTTCATGGA
>JAYUVR010000136.1:0-4831 GCA_043753955.1 Archangium sp.
ACGCACGTGAACCCTGATCTCGCCGATGCGTGGGCTCAGTTGGGGCAGATCGCGGTTGAAGAAGGTGAAAATGAAACCGCGGTGGGCCATCTGACTCGGGCCACCTTGCTCGACCCCAAATTCACCGCGGCGTGGTTGGTGTTGGGCAACGCCTATATGGAATTGGGCAAACCCTGCGATGGCAAAGATGCGTTCACCAGTTGCATCGAGTCTGACGAAACGTCACCGCAGTGCCGCAACAACATCATCGTGGCCGAGAAAAAATGTAAACTTCAAGACAAGGCGCTCGACGATGCAAAAGCACGCGCGGAAGGCACGAAAACCCCTGAAGGCGAGTACGCTTTGGCGCTCACCGCGAAGGAAAAAGGGCTCGTGAATGATGAAGAGCGGGCTTACAAAAGGTGCCTTAAATACGACCCAAAGTTTCCTTTGTGTCATTTTGGACTCTTCGAGCTCTTCAGAAATCGCAGTGATGAGCGAAATGCATCGATTGCCTGTAAGAACTTCATGAAATTCGCCGCCGATTCTGACTACAAAAATCAAATGGCTACTTGCCAGCAATACGTTAAAGACTAGAGAACGAACGCTCGAATGGGAGTCAGACTCACAGTCACCATGAGGAGCGCGAGCGGCACCGATCAATCAAAGACGGTGGTGCTCGACGATGAAGTCATCACCTTTGGCCGAGATGCGGCTTGTGAGGTGGTGCTCGCTCAACATGCCGTGTCACGAAACCACGCTCG
This sequence comes from Archangium sp., assembly GCA_043753955.1. Lineage (GTDB taxonomy): Bacteria > Myxococcota > Myxococcia > Myxococcales > Myxococcaceae > Archangium_A. The sequence goes on from JAYUVR010000136.1 coordinate 744, forward strand.
CATTACCCAAGATGGTTCGCTGTTCTTTCTTGAAGATCTCAATTCAAGTTTCGGCACGTTGATCAACGGCCAAAAGCTCCCCAAAAACGAGAAGCGTCTCTTGAATAATGGAGATCTCATCGCCATTGCTCAATTCGACATCGTCTTTGATCGTGTCGCAGATTCCAGCCCCACTGAAGGTGATGTCAACACCAGCTTCCTGTCGCGCAAAGTCGTCAAAGACGTCATGCGTGGGCTCGCAGGAGCCGGGGAAGTTGCTTATTTCCGAGTGATGAACGGCCCCAAAGAGGGGGAACGTCTCGAGATTGCCGACGCCCAAGAATACATTCTGGGTCGCGACGCAGCTGACGTTGACTTCGTGCTCGACGACGACTTGGTCTCTCGAAAGCACGTCAAAGTTCGTCGCGATTGGTCAGGGACTCACGTTGAAGATCTCGGCAGTCGCAACGGCATCAAACTGAATAAAGAGCGCACGCGTAAAGCGACCATCAAAGATCGCGATGAGCTCGAAATTGGCGGCGTTCGACTGCTCTTTGTCGACCCGAATGAGGTGCGCGAAGCAGCAGTCGTCATGGCCGCAAGTGAATCACTTGATGAGCCCGACGATGAAGGAACGTTGAGCGTGCAGGCAGAAGAAGCACCTGTGGCTGAAGAGCCTGCGGCCGAAGCAGAAGCGCCGCTCGAAGAAGCACCACCCGCTGAGGAAGCCGAGAACCAACCCGCAGAGTCAGAAATGGTGCCGCCCGTTGGTGATGAAGCCGATGAAGACGAGGCCTCTCAAAAAATGGGCATCGACTTCGGCAACAGACAGCATCTGTTTGCTTTAGGGCTCGGTGGGGTGATGGTTGTTGTCGGTTTGGTGCTGCTTATCATGCTCTTCGTCGGCGCCTGAGAAACGCTTAGCGCGTGCTGATTCGGGCCACGGGTTGAATGTTCAACTCAGGCGAGAGCTCTTGGTAGCTCACCACCGAGAATGGCGGGTTAAATTCATATTCGAGCAATTTGCGCACGTATCGACGAATGTCCATCGACGTCAAAATCACCGGCCGCTGAGCAGTGGGAGGCAGGTGACCGCACTCACTCTTGACCGCCTGCACAATTTCTTGGGCGATATCTGGTTCAAGCGCGAGGTGCGTGCCTGCTGAAGTGCGCTTAATGGAACTGCGAATCGCATCTTCAATTTGCGTTTCGAGCAGGTACACCACCAGCGTGTTGGTTCCCCTCGCGTACTTATGTGACACGTAACGTTTGAGAGAACTGCGCACGTGCTCGGTCAACATCACACTGTCAGCTTCCAACTGGCCCTGCTCTGCCAGGGCTTGCAACACCCCGCGGAGATCTCGAATCGAAATTTCTTCTTCCACCAGACGGCCGAGAATGTCGGTCAGCTTGAGAACGGTGACCACCTTCGGCACCACCTCTTTGACGATGGCTGGGAAAGCTTTCTCGAGTTGATCGAGCATCGTCTGCACTTCCTGTACGCCGACGAATTCGCGGCTGTAACGCCGCAACACTGAGGCCACGTGCAAAATCATGTAGCCCGGCACGTCCCAGGTGGTGAGCCCTGCCGCCTCGAGCATGTCTTTATTTTCTTCAGGCACCCACGCCGCAGGCTGGCGGGTTGACGGATTGATGGCGTCAAAACCCTCGATGTTCATCAGCCGCAAACGGTCGACAGTGTCGTTGACCAACACGTGCCCCAAGGTGGCTTGCCCCGTGACCACCGGCACTTCGTTGATTTGAATCTGATACGCGCCCGGAGGGAGACCCGGGTTTCCGCGCGCTCGCACACCCGGAAAACGCACGCCCAATTCGACGAAAAGCCCGTCGCGCATGAAGGGCACCAGCTCGAACAAGAATCTCCCGCCGTCTTGGCGAGAATCGACGTACGGCACTAACGCGTCAGACACTTCTAAAACGATGGGCGTGACGACAGGTATGAAGAGCTCAGAGTCGGGGTTAATCGCTTCTCTGCTGGGCGCGGGTTCTATCGCTCGAGGCTGGTCGTCGTCAGCTGACTCTTCGCCAGGAACGCTGCCATCGGCCATCAATTCGCCGCTGGCGATCTTCCGCTCTCGACTCAGCATCATGTATGCGCCCAAAGAGGACAAGAACCCCAGCAACATGAATGGAACGTGCGGCAGCCCCGGTACCAAACCGAGAACGAACAATGTACCTCCGGCAATGGCGATGGCGCGTGGGTAAGCGATCAGCTGAGAGCTGATGTCTTTGCCCAAGTGAGCGCCTTCTTCTTCACCACCGACGCGAGTGACGATGATGCCCGCGGCGGTAGAAATCAAAATGGCGGGAATCATGCCCACCAAGCCGTCACCGATGGTCAACACCGCGTACTTTTTCGCGGCATCGCCGGCAGTCATTCCCTTTTGCAGCATGCCGATGGTCAAGCCGCCCACGATGTTGACGACAGTGATGATGATGCCGGCGATGGCGTCGCCTTTGACGAATTTCATCGCGCCATCCATCGAGCCGAAGAGTTGAGATTCGCGCTCGAGATCGCGGCGCCTTCGTTTGCCGTCTTCCATCTCTATCGAACCGGCTCGCAAGTCAGCGTCGATCGACATCTGTTTGCCAGGCATGGCGTCGAGAGTGAATCGTGCAGCGACTTCAGCGACCCGCTCTGAACCTTTGGCGATGACAATGAAATTGACGACTACCAGAATGATAAAAACAATTCCCCCCACCACGAAGTTGCCGCGCGCGACGAAATTGCCGAAGGCATAAACCACTTCGCCGGCATCACCATTCGAGAGAATCAGTCTCGTCGTCGAGATGGTTAAGGCCAACCGATACATGGTGGTGATCAACAGCAGCGTCGGGAAAACACTGATTTGTAACGCTCTGGGAATGTAGAGCGAAATCAGCAAAATAATGACCGACAAGCTGATGTTGATGGTGAGCAGAATGTCGAGCAGCCATGTGGGCAGCGGGACGATCAACATCCCGATGATCGCCATCACAATGAGTGCGAGGACAATATCTGAGTACTTGTTGATGAAACCTTTGCCGGCGGCTGCCATTCAGAGGCGGCACGCTAGCGCATTTGCATCACGAGAAGCGACTCACATCATGGTGCGTCAGAGCCGTTATTTCTTCTTCGACTCTTTTGGAGGCGAAATGCCGGGCTTTTCCGACTTCCCCTCGGCCGCTTGTTTCTGAGACTTTCCCTCGACCATTTCTAGAACGGCTACAGAAAGAAGCCGCGCCCGCTGCGTGAGTGGATCAGCAAATTTAGGGTCAAGCTCAATGGCTTTAGAAAAGTCTGTAGCGGCTTCGAGAATCTTGCCATCGCGTAGATTGACTTCGCCTCGATTGACGTACGGCGCTATTTCGCGGGGGTTTAAGGCAATGGCAGAATCGAAGTAGGCGCGCGCCATCTGCAAATTTTCTTCAGCCAGAAAAACGGCGCCTAACGCGGTGTGATAGTAGGCCTCCAACGGTTCCAGCGAAATGAGCCCAGAGAAGATGGTTCTTGCTTCGCTGTATTTACCTTGCTCGTAAAGCCGGAAACCGATCAACGCCATCTGCAACATCTCAGGCCCGTTGATGGCGTGGTAGTCGCGAAGGTTCATCTCCCCCTTCTCGAAAGCGGCCCACCGTTCAGGCGTGTAGAGAATCTTTTCCCAATTCGGAGTTGCCTCCTTCACTCGGGCGCCCACGTTCGCACTCTGCTTTGGTTCAGCTTTTCTCTCGCTCATCGTGAAGGCTCCAGATTTGAAATCGAAAACGAAATGCACCACATGTCAGACAGAGAGGCACTAACAAAAAAAGGCTGGGAACATCCGCGTTCCCAGCCTCACAGATAGCTCGAGCGAAGAATGCTCAAGTACGCATGTTGCCGACGATCGATTTTCTGACGTCGTCATTGCCCTTTTGAATCGTAGAAATCATTTCCCAATACGCCCGCATGTTCTGCAGTCGCTGTTGGTAGGCAAATAGATCCGCCTGATATTGATTCTGTTTGCCTTGATCCAATGCGTCCTTCCCAGTCAACGGAGGTGGAGGCATGTCACTGGACGTGAATGTTCGGCCGACATTTCCATGGAGGACTGGTTGCCCAAGGATCACTT
>JAYUVR010000137.1:0-4807 GCA_043753955.1 Archangium sp.
CCTACGGGGCAGGGCACCGTAAGCCGTTCGGCTGTTCCAGTGGCGGGTTTCTCAGGCAGCGCTACGGGGCCGTGGCAACTGTGTGTCGACGAGGTTGACGCTTTCGGTGACAGAGGCACGCTCACCAGCTGGGTTGTCGGCAGTAATTGAGTGATTCCTGCGCATCGGCCCTGAGGCATTTTGCGACGGTCGATGACCAAGGCGCTCTGAGGGATATGGGAATTCACCAAACACTGGAAACCGGTTGGAAAGCGAACTTTCGACGGTGCATCGGTGAGCGACTGATTTTTGGGGTTGCTCTGATGTTGACCGGTTGTCTCGACCTCAACCCTGCTCACTACGCATTTGAGCGGGAGCCAACCGTGTGCGCAGCTGACTGCGTGGCACCTGCCCCCACCTGCAGAGATGCCCAAACGTTGCTGGCCTATCGAGTGCGAGCTTGTGACGCAACGGTGTGCCAACGCGAGGCAGTCGCCGTCACGTGCCTCAATGGGTGCTTCTCTGGGGCCTGCGTAGGTGAACCCTGTGCTGGTATTTTCTGTTCTACGCCTCCGGCGGCTCAGTGTGTTGGCTCACTTTTGCGAAGCTTTTCCGTTCCAGGAGCGTGCGACAATGCTCAGTGCAACTATGTCCCGGTCGACACCTTTTGTTCACGAGGCTGTGAGAATGGACATTGCGTCGACGAACCTTGTTTAGGCAAGGTTTGTAACAATCCTCCTCCTTCGGAGTGTTCCGGTGATTCCACGCTCAAGGTGTATGTCTCTACTGGCACGTGCGGAAGCGACGGTGCCTGTCAGTATGCCTTTATCAGCACCTCTTGCATCGGGGCTTGCAGAGACGGGGCGTGCGTGGGGGACCCATGTGCAGGTGCATTGTGTCAATCGCCGCCGGTGCCCACGTGTAGAAGTTCGACGGTTGTGAACACTTGGGAGCCTCACGGAACCTGCGTGGATGGTGTTTGTGAATACAGGTCGCTCGACCAGTCGTGCGCTGGAACTTTGCAGTGCGTGGCCGGAAATTGTACTGAAGGGGGCGGTTCGGGTGGCGGCCAAGGCCATAACGGAGGTGGTGTTGGTAATACCGGAGGTGGTGTTGGTAGTACTGGGGGTGGCGTTGGTAATACTGGAGGTGGTGTTGGTAATACTGGAGGTGGCGTTGGTAATACTGGAGGTGGCGTTGGTAATACTGGAGGTGGCGTTGGTAATACTGGAGACGGAGGGATGTCGTCGGGGGATACCTGCGCAGATCCCATGCCGATCGCCTCGGGCGATACGTATGTTGGTTCGAACTTCGATTTGACCCTCCACGATGACTACGAATCAAAAGAGTGCGGCTTGAAGGACCAAGTAGACAGTGTATACAAACTCAGCGTACCGGCAGGACAACGCGTACGGGTCTTCTTCACCCAAGCGCACGGAACACTTGTTGACCCACAGAGCTGCAACGGAAGATTCGTGAGGTGCTTGGCAAGGGCACCTGACGTCTCTACTGGAACCGTGCTTTCTTGGCACAACCTTGCGGCGGAGCAACGAGATGTATTGCTGATAGTGGAGGCATACTCTCTGTTTCCATTCAGTCCAATGGTTTCGGTCTCTTTCGATGTACCGCCACCAGGGGATATCTGCACAAATTCAATATCACTTAGTCTCGGTACTGAGCTGCTTCACCAAGATACAAGTGGGTTGGTCAATGACTACAATCTCTACGCAAAAGATCGAGTCTGGAATGTCGACATTCCGCCGGGGCATACCCTCAAGGCAATAGTCACGCCGACGACGACAGAGGCTTTATCAGTCGCGATTGCAAGGTCCCCACTTGCCTGCTCGATCGGACCAATGACGTTGGCACAAAGCACACATGCAAGCGCAGCGGTAAGCTCTATCAATAATTCAACCGCCAATACGGTGCCGGCGTATGTGGTGGTGGCTTCTGGAGCGACTGCTCCATTTTCAATTCTTGCGACGAGTAGCCCTATTGCGTCGGGCGATATCTGTGCCAATGCACTTGTACTGCCATTTGGGTCAACCTCAGTTTCGATGGAAGGGTTGGTTGCCGACTACTCGTCGGTTAGCCCCTGTATTCGCACAGGTCGAGTCGACCGGCTTTATCATTTTACAGTGCCGCCACACCTTCGCGCGACGGTGAAGACAAGCATCGACGCTCAACCACTTTTGTTTCCAGCACAGACAGATTGCACTGCAATTCTCCCCGCATGTCTCGCGGGCACAGAAGCCACCTCCGCTTCGTGGATCAATCAGACAAACACGGACAAAGAGGTGATGGCTTGGGTGGGCACTTCACGACCTGATGCTGGCTTCGACCTCACACTTTCGCTGACTCCAGTTCCAGCGGGTGACAGTTGTAGCGATGCCATCGCCATCACCGGGTCTACGAGCCTCGGGAGTCAGTCGTTGAGCGGATTAGCGGGTGACAGCAATTGTGGAGGACCGTTGTCCATGAGAGATCTCATCTACCGCCTCGATGTACCTGCAGGACGAAAGGCTACCCTGACCGCTGTGCCCGATGTGGGAACGCTGAATATCGGAATGACTCAGGCAATTCCTGAGGCGTGCAGTCCAACCGGAACGCCTTGTGGCCCAACCTCGTTGGCCTCGCCGTATTCAGTGACACATTCAAACCGCAGCAGCGCGCAAGAAAGCGTGTACGTCGTCGTCAAAGGCAGCGCGACGACGAACGCGGTCACGGTCACAGCGAACTATGAATCAGAATCCCTTGCGCCTCCCGGAGACGTTTGTTCCACAGCGTCGGTCATCTCCACTGGCACGTTGCCATTGCAGACGATGTCTTCGCTTTCGCACGACTACGACTCTGCACTCACCGCGCCTGACAGAGTGTTTGCCATTGATGTGCCGGCTGGAAAGAAAATGTCTGTAAAGGCAATCTCTCGAGACGCGGGTCAATTGGTTGGAAAGGTCGCGCTTTACACTGGCCTGCCCATCACGTGTGGTTGGAAAAGCACACTCGCAGCAAGCGGCAACGACAGTAGCACTGTGACGTACACGAATTTGGATTCGACGAGCACGCGCATCTTTATTGTTGTTCACAGCACGGCGACATTTGACCTGACGACTTCATTTCTGTGATTGCTGTGTCATCTGATAGAGCGCCACTGGGATGTTAAGCCTTCAGCTGGGCGCGCTCTTTGTTTTCTGCCTCGCCCTTGCTTCCATCGTTTGGAGCAGTCTTCGCCTCGGTATTTCGCCCATGCCGACCAGCCCTGCAGTTCGGCGTGAATTGCTGAAACTCATCCCTTCCGGGCTCCAGGGAGAAGTACATGAATTGGGGGCAGGGTGGGGCACCTTGGCATGGGCTGTTGCTTCGCAATGTCCGAGCGCCCAAGTCATCGCCTGGGAAATGTCTCTTATTCCCTATCTCTTTTGTCGGTTGAGACTTCGTGTTCAGCCTCGAAGAAACCTGACGCTTCGCCACGCTGACTTCTTTGATGCATGTTTAAAAGACGCTCGCTTGGTTATCACCTACCTTTGGACCGGCGCGATGAGTCGTTTGGCTGAAACGCTCTTCAAGCAGCTGCCTGAGGGCTCGATGGTCATCAGCAATACTTTTGCTTGGCGGGGCAACTCGCCATGGCTGGTTCAAACTGTGCCTGATGTGTATCGAACGCGTATTTACCTCTATCGCATCGATAAATAAGATTCGCCAGACGTTCGCGGTTGAGAGCAGGTATGCCTTGGGCATGCGTATTCTTTTTCTTCTCGCCATACTCGTCGGCTTCAGCGCTTACACGCTGGGTGTGATGGTTGGTCACGGTGGCCCTTTAGGTTTTCTCGCCCACGCTCGCGATGAACCCTGGGGCCTGCAGCTGCTGCTCGACCTCTGCCTGATGCTGACGCTTTTCGGGGTGTGGATGTGGCGCGACGCCCGTGCCCACGGCATCACGGTCTGGCCCTTTCTTGCGCTCCTCGCCCTTGGTTCCCCGGGGCCATTGCTCTACCTCTTGCGTCGCGAGCTGAAACTGCGCTCGCGCTAAGAAGTGCGTCTGGCCTACTGCACGGAAACGTCATCAATGCGAAAGATGCTTGGCAATGATGTATCGGTGGTGACTCGAAATTGAACGCGTATGGTTTGGCCGCGAAAGGCAGCGAGGTCTACAGCAGTTTGTTTTGAATAGACGCCCAGCGCACCCATGTTGAGATTTGAGAAAATACTCAACGTCTTCAAAAGCGTACCATTTGAATCTCTGATTTCTACAAAGAGCCGGTCATATTGCTGAGAGCCCGCAGCTTCTTCTGAAGTGACATTCAGCCAGAACGACAGTTTCGGCGTCAGCACTTCAGGGGCAATGGCGAACTGCTGAAAGGCCCAGGTGGTACTGCTGTTTTGCGCTCCGAGCGAGAGATACCCGTGCCCGCTGTGAGGCGCATCGCCTGATGGCGTGTAGAGCGCGGTTGAGGAAAGTTGCCATGGAGAGGCGAATTCTTCGAGTGCTCCATTCTGTATCAATTCTGTCTTTGGGCTTTCATTTGAGATGGTGACTGCAATCGATGTCGACTGGGCTGCGTTGCCGGCGAGGTCGAAGGCTTTAGCATGCAGTACAGCGGCGCCGTCTGCATGTGCGGCGGTGTTCCAGTCGAAGTGGTAAGGAAAGGTCGAAACGGAGCCCAACAGCTGATCGCTCGAATAGAAATCAACGCGTGCGACAGCGACGTCATCGCTGGCCTGCGCAGTAAGCGTCACGACACCGCTCAACTGAGTACCAGTCAAAGGCGAGGTGAACGTCACTTGGGGTGGCGTTGTATCGCTGCTGCCTTTACCTATGGTAAAAACC
>JAYUVR010000138.1:0-2716 GCA_043753955.1 Archangium sp.
CTACTGTTCCGGCAAGTGTGACCGACAAAGCTGAACAGTCCGCGTAGTTCTCGTGGCGGAAACTTTGCCAGGGAGAGCACACGTGACTGTTGAATCGCTGGAGGAGCTGAGGGCCGCGTTCAGTGAGTGGCGCAGCCAGAAGAAGCACAGAAGAGACCGAACGCCCGATGAATTGCTGAAGCGTGCGCGAGCAGCGGCCAAAATCCATGGGGTAGGTCGGGTTGCGCGAGAGATGAACATCGACGGCCGACATCTGAGCGCTGGGTCAGAATACCCGAGGGGAAGAAGTAAGGCGTCGAAGTCATTGCCGGCGTATTCGCGAGTGGAGTTGACAGCCCCGAGCGCGATGGCACGAGCTGTCGCCGAATTGGAGATGCCAAGTGGCGTGAAGTTGCGCCTGTATTCGCAGACGCCAGAAATGCTGAGCCTGATTTCGTCGGTATGCGAGCGAGGCAATCGATGATTCAGGTGCTATCGAGGAGCACGGTGGTGTTGATGCACGAGCCAATCAGTTTTCGCAACGGCATCGAGGGCACTACCGCAGTGGTGAGGACGGTGTTGCAGCGAGAGCCGATGGACGGGGCGCTCTTCGTTTTCCGCAACAAGGAAGGCCAAATGCTGCGAATTCTCTACTACGACGGAAGCGGCTTCTGGCTGTGCACCAAGCGTTTGTCCAAGGGCCGATTTTCGACATGGCCGAAGGGTAACGGAATGGCTGCATCGTCTGCGCTTTTGCTTGAGAGAGAGCTTCAAGTCCTTCTCTGGGGTGGGGACCCGGCCGGTTGCGACTTTCCAGAGCTGTGGCGAAAGGTGGAGTGAGCAGGCCACCGCATGGGGCGGATCAGCAGAGCTTTTATTGAGGTGGAAAATAGATGAGGAGAGGAAGAGCGAAGTGTGATCTGCCTCGTTCGCGAAATGACACGGCAGGTCGACATCACGCTCGAGGGTTTGCATCAACTGATGCATCGCATCGAGCGCAAAGAGCTGGAGGAAGGTGACTGGACCATCTGCGGCTCGCTGGTGCTGCAACTCATTTTGAAAATACAGGGCAAGCAGGAGCGCATGGCCACGAAGTTGGCGGGCGGTGGAGGGGCGTCGTCTGCGGTGGTAGACGCGCTGCCCTCACCGGACGGCAGCTCGAAAGCGTTGCCGCCCGAGCCCGTCTCAGAAACCAGCGCAACGCAGGCAAGTGGCGCCGACGTCTCAGTCGAGAAGAAGACGAAGGGGCACGGGAGAAACGGCGCGGCGGCATTCGTCAATGCCAAGCATTTCGTGCACGCGCTCGCGATGGGGGTAGTGGGGGCACTTTGCTCAATGTGCAAAGGCGGCCGTCTGACGCCATACAGAGAGAAGGTCGTCATACGCATCATCGGCCAGCCACTCTTCGCCGTGGAACAACACCATCTCGAGCAAGCGCGGTGCAGAGTATGCGGCAGAGTGGCGAGAGCGGAGGCACCGGCAGCCGTCTACGAAGGACTCGGCAGCAGCTATGCCGTTTACGACTGGTCTGCCTGCGCGATGCTGGTGGTGATGCACTATTTCGCGGCCACGCCTTTCAAGCGCCTCGAGTCGCTTCATGCGGGCTGGGGAGTGCCCGTGCCCGATGCCAACTTGTGGCGAATGGTAGACGAGACGGACGACCTTCTTCACCCGCTTTACCGCGCGCTCGAGCACCATGGCGTGCAGAAGGCTGTGAGTTTAAGAATCGATGACACCGGCTCGATGGTGGTGGCCCTCGCAAGGCAGATTCAGGCGGAAGTCAACGAGCTTCAGCTCGCCGGCAAATCGACCAAGAGCGTGCGGACTGGCATCAACGCGACCGGTGTTTTGCTCGAGACGGAACAAGGGAACATCGTCCTCTTTTTCACCGGGCGCCACCATGCGGGCGAAGTCTTAGACAGGCTTCTGAAGAGCCGTAAGCCTGGCGGCCCGAGGCTGGTCAAAGTGACTGACGGTGCGTCTAAAAACTTCGACCACCAGTACGGTGAGACGCTCGTCGAGGCGAGTTGCAACGCGCACGCATTCCTCAAGTTTCGCGACATCAAAGACAAGCACCCCACTGAGTACGCCATCGCAGGTGAAGTTTATAAAGGCGTCTTCGACAATGATGACCAAGCCAAGACGCGGGGGCTGACGCCAAACCAGAGAATGCTTTTTCATCGGCAGCACTCAAAGCCCTTGATGGAGCGGCTCAAAGCCATGTGCGAGGAAAAGCTGAAGGCAAAGCTGGTCGAGCCCAACTCAGCCCTCTGGGAGCCGTTGACCTTCATCATCAACCAGTGGACACGGCTTACTCTCTTCTATGAAGAGCCGGGAGTGCCCCTCGACACCAACCTCATCGAGCAGAAGCTCATCATCCCGGTGCGCTACCTCGCGGCCTCTTTCAATTACCAGACAGAGACTGGCGCAGAGGTGGGCGACCGCATGATGTCCCTCATCGCCACCGCGCACGCCCATGGTGTTGAGCCCGTCGCATACCTTACCCACTGCCTGCGGCATCACGAGGACCTCTCAAAAAATCCTGAAGATTACCTGCCTTGGGCTTACCGAATTCGCCAACTCCAGCAAGCCCCTCCGCGGCTTCCAACTGCTGCAACGGCTGCTGGCTGAAACTTGAAATTCATCGCGGTGCAAAAAACCGTGCGCTGCACTTACGACCGCGCGCAGTTTTACACCTTCACTCTGGCTGCGCGGTCACAATTGCCGGAACAGTAGG
>JAYUVR010000139.1:0-4425 GCA_043753955.1 Archangium sp.
GCACCTTCGTCAACGGTCACACCGTCACCGCTTGCGAGATTCGCTCTGTAGATGAAATCACCTGCGGGCCCTTCACACTCAAGATTCGCGTGATGGGTCGGAAAACAGACTCAAAGTCTGCTCCCCATGCAGATGTGTCTGCACTGCTGAATGAGCCTGCCCCAAACCTTCAATCACCCCGTCGAATCCCCCCAGCTCGCCCAGTGGCGGTTTCTCAAGGCGCACGACCTCCCCCTCCTCCGCCAGCCACGGTCATCAGCAATCGCCGTTCAAGCGCGGCACACAAGACCGAAGAGGTCGCTGCACGCGCCCCCCATCTGCGGCCTGTGCCGACCGGTGAACACGAAAGTATCGCGCTGCACTCTGAACTCTTCGGCGATTCAATTGAAGAAATTGAGGAAATTGAAGCAGAAGAGGCCACCACCATTGCGCCCTTGCCGGACCTTCAGAGCGAACGGCCGAAGGCACCGCGCGCACCATTGCCTGTCACGCGCAATGATCAACCTCAAGGGCTCAAGACAAAACGCTTTGTTCCAACGGTGCCCTCGGCAGCAGAAGGCAAAGGCAAACCGGTACTGTTCGTCGAGCTGTATTGGGGCGACACCCGTCACTCCGTTCACTCGTATCGTCACATCGATGCGAAGAAGAAATTGGTCGCGCGGGAAGATGATCTCGCCCCGCTTCCTTTGTATGGCTTTGCCCTCGAAGGAGCCGATTTCATATTCGCTGAGCAAAGTTCAAACCTCTATCGGGTCTTCGTGCCCCCCGGAGCGACCGTTGAACAGCGCGCTCAAGATGGTCAGTTCTACCCGGTTCAACTGGAAACCCTCGCCCAGGCACCTGATTCTCGGCGGTGCATCACTCTAGGTAATGGGCACGCCGTGCGTTTCTCGGCAGGAAAAAACGTGGTGTTGATGGCCTACGTTCAGCCGCCGATTCCCAGGCCCTTCGTCAACCCGCTCAAGGGCTTGCCATGGCTCGCGATGACGGTGCTCGCTTTGTTCATGAGCGCCTTTGGCTTTTTTGTCTTTCACTTTGCTGAGCTCCCGCTTGACGCAGACTTTCAATCGAAGTCGGTCAACCCCGTGGCAGTAAAATTAATCGCTCCACCGAAACCCGACGTGCAGAAGAAGATTGAGCAGAAGCTCGAGCAGATTCAGAAAAAAGAAAAGAAGCCCGAGAAGAAAGCTGAAGTCGCCAAGAAGCCCGAAAAGACGCCGGTTCAAAAGCCGGTTGTCGTTCCTCCTGAGACAACCAAGGCATTAAAGAGCGTCGAAAAGCTGGCGGCGGTGGGCCCAGCGATGAAGGACCTCTTGGCTGCTGTCGACAAACTCGGATCTGGGCCGGGCGCAAAAAATGCGAAGAATAATTTTAAACTTTCCGGCCTCATCGGCAAAGCACCCATCGCAAATGCAGGCATTGGCACGTTTGGTTTGGGAGGCGGCGGAGCCAATGGCTCAGGCATACAGGGCGCCGAATTACTGCGCGGCAAAGGCGGCGGAGGCATCGGCGCGTTAGGTGCCGGAAACGTCGGCAAGAGCTCTGTCGCGGGCACTGTCACTCGAACAGCGACGCGAAGTATCGGCGCTCAAGGCAGCATTGATAAAGAAGCCGTCGCCAAGGTGATTAATTCTCATCTTCACGAAGTATCGAGTTGCTACGAACGAGCCTTGCTGAAGACGCCAGGGCTGGCAGGAAAAATAGTGCTCGAATGGCAAATCACCACCTCAGGCACGGTGGGCTTTGCGAAAACAAAATCATCGACCATGCAAAGTGCCGCAGTTGAAAGTTGTATTTTGTCTACGCTGAAAACGTGGCGGTTTCCTGCAGCAAGAGGGACAGGCGTCGTCATCACCTACCCCTTTATGTTCAACAGCGTGGGGTACTGAAGAGACCCTCCTTTCCCTCTATCGTCGCGTGACATTCAACTTGAATTCCTGACGAGCAACGACTTGCATCGTCATGTTCGTCATTTCCACGGCTCGCGCATGGCGCGGGGGGGCAGACGTGCTGAGAACGCTCATTGGGTTGTGTCTGTTGTTTCCCGCGGTCTCTGCGGCACAGATGGAAGAACTGGAAAACCCAGGTTCCGTCAGTGCCATTCAAAATCGCGCCTTTCGAATGCAGCACGAGCTCGATCTTTCCATCGGGGTTTTGCCGCTCGATGCCTTTTACAAAGGTCTGTATGCACAAGTGAGTTACACCGCGCATTTCTCAGACAGCCTCGCTTGGCAGGTGGGCCGAGCCGCGTATGTCTATTCAGCCAAAACCGGCTTGAGAGAGCAGCTCGAACGCGACTTCGGGGTGCTCCCCACGGCCTTTGAAGAAGTGCAGTACTTCTTTGGCTCTGATGTGTTGTGGAAACCGTTTTACGGGAAACTGGCCGTACTCAATAAGTGGGTGCTGCATGGCGAAGCGTTTCTATTGGTGGGCGGCACGCTCTTCAAATTCACAAACGCCTTCCGGCCAGGGGTAAACATCGGTGGCGGAGCTCGAATTTTCTTCACCCGCAATCTGAGCATTCGCCTCGACGTAACCAACAATGTGGTGATTCCTCTCGGGCAAGGTTCCACCACGCTGACCAACGTGATGGCCATCTCGCTGTCACTCGGTGTCAATTTCAACGCCACTGAATGAGGGAATGTGCGCCCATGAAACGGCTCTTCGCCCTCACCCTGTTCCTTTCATTCACTGCACTGGCCCAACGCGGTGACGCTGGGCTCGAAGCACCTGCCTTGGTTGTACCTGGAGGAGGTTCGACTCCTGTTCCGCGTGAGCCCAAGAAAATTGACCCCAAGATTTTTGATTCAGCACTCAATGACTATTTCACCGGCCACCCAAAAGACGCGGCGCCTAAGCTTTTTGACTACACCGAGAATCTCCCTTCGACAGACGAAAACTACGCCTGGGCTCAGTTCTTCTTGGCTAAGTCACTCATTGAATTGAATCTGCGACATGCGGGCGCTGTGTATTTGGCGCGCATCGCAAGAGAACGCACCAACCCTGCTGTGCTCCCCAAGACCCTCGAAGAACTGCGCAAACTCACCGATTTGCCTCACGACGAAGCGATGATTGATGAACAAGTGTTTGCAGCCCTCGACTTGGGTTTTCTTCCCGAAGAGGTTGCCGGCTACGCCCACTACCAACAGGGAATAGTAGATCTCCGCGTCGGCAATGAACGCTGGGCCAACACTCACTTCTCAAAATTGCCTGCAGGTTCGGCCGAAGCCAGTCGGGCCAAATTCGCCATGTTGGTCACTCGGTTGCGGTCGGCAAAGAAAGACATTCCCAAAGAAATGGTCGACCAATTTCTTGAATTGGCAAACGATGAAAAGCTGACCCGCGAGGCGCGCAACGAAGCCATCTTGGCGGTGGCACGATTGAAGTACGAGCAGCAAGACTTCTCTGGTGCACTGGCGGCGTATCAATTGGTGAAGCTCAAAGAATTTGAAGCAGGCAGAGCAACCCTCTATCTCGAGGAAGCCTGGGCTCGCTATCAATTGGGGCAAGTGCATGCGGCCATGGGTATCTTGACAACCCTCGATGCACCCTCGTTTCGAGAAGAATTTATGCCAGACAAATACCTTCTCAAGGCGCTCATTTATCGAGATCTCTGTCACTATTTGCCCGCGAAACGGGCGGCCAAAGAGCTCACTCGAAAATATGCTGATTCTCTTGAAGCCATAAAAGAACGAGAAAATCTTGCCGACGACAACCGGCTTTGGCGCGCCGCTTCAGCCCACGGCAGTACACGCAAATCGCGACAGTTCGTCGAGTCTTTAGACAACGAGGGAGAGCAACTGGGGCGCTACGCGGGCACTTTCGGCGAGCGCATGTTTACCTATTTCACTCGCTTGTATGATTTGGCGCGCGCAGAAGCTCAGCGCGTTTACAGCCAACGTCTCGATGAGTCCGTTCGAGCAGAAGCAGACAAATTGCTTCGTGCCGCAGAACAAGTTCGATTGATGGAATATGAGGTCGGCCTCAAACTCTATGAGCGAGTCAAAATAGGCGCGAAATTAGTTCCGCTCCTCGAAGAGGCACCGCTCAAACCAGAACAAGTCGCCTTTCAATTCGTCGAGGAATATTGGAACGACGAACTGCGCGACTACCGTTTTTCGCTCAAGTCTCGCTGCATTGAGGAGACCGCTCGATGATGGCGCTCTCTGCACTGCTGTTTGTTTTGACACTCGGACAGGCGCCTCAATCGACGCTTGAGAACCCCATTGTCACCAAACAGAAAGAAAAGCAGGAACTGATTGAGAAGTTAAAAAGAGACATTTTTAAGGTCGACCGAAGCATCGGAGAAACCGATAAATTGGTGGCCAAAAGCCGCAACGCGCCTTACTTGCCTGACCTCCAATTTCGCCTGGCAGAGTTGTACGTTGAAAAAAGCCGCTACGTATATCACCTTCAAGTCGAGAC